>NZ_JBGNYC010000042.1:0-39355 GCF_051844275.1 Cellulosimicrobium sp. CpK407 | reverse complement strand
TCGGCGTCAGCCGACCACCACGGCGAGGATGTCGCGCGCGGACAGGACCAGGTAGTCCACGCCGCCGTACTTGACCTCGGTGCCGCCGTACTTGCTGTAGATGACCTTGTCGCCGACGCTCACGTCGAGCGGGACGCGGTTGCCGTTGTCGTCGACACGGCCCGGACCGACGGCCAGGACCTCGCCCTCCTGGGGCTTCTCCTTGGCGGTGTCCGGGATGACCAGGCCGGATGCGGTCGTGGTCTCGGCCTCGAGGGCCTTCACGACGATCCGGTCCTCGAGCGGCTTGATGGGGACCGACACGTCGGACCTCCCCTTTCGCGGTGAGAACTGCAACGGATGGGTCGAGCGCACCGGCTGGCCGTCGTCGCGGGTGCCGGACAGCCTGGTCGCACGTGGTGCCGCCTCCGCGAGCGGTGGCGGCACGTCCTCAAATCTAGGTCGCCGTTAGCACTCGGTCAAGGCGAGTGCCAACGTCCGCCCCTCGGACGATCGCGGCCCCGGCTGCGCGTGGTCCCCGTCCCCCGTGGAAGGATCGACGCCATGGACGCCGCCACGCTGACCAAGCTGCTCAGCCCCGAGGGCTGGGCGCTGCTCGGCGCGCTCCCCCCGTACGACGAGCAGCAGGCGCTCGTGCTCGCGGCGGGGCTGCGCGCGAAGGGCGTCGACCCGGACCTGGCCGCCGCGGCGCTCACGCAGTCGCGGCTGCGCGCGGCCGCCCGCGGCAAGCTCGGCGCGTTCGCCGACGGCATGCTGTTCACGCAGGCGGGGCTGGAGCAGGCGAGCCGGCTCGTCGTCGCGGGCCTGCACGCGCGGCGGTACCAGGACGCGGGGATCCGGCGCGTCGCCGACCTCACGAGCGGGATCGGCGTCGACGCCCTCGCGTTCGCCGCCGCGGAGCTCGAGGTCCTCGCGACCGACGTCGACGAGCTCACCGCGGCGATCGCGACCGTGAACCTGCGCCACTTCCCCGAGGCCGAGGTGCGCCACGGCGACGGGCTCGCGCTCGACCTCGAGGGCGAACGGATCGAGGGCGTGTACGCCGACCCCGCCCGACGGACACGGGGCGGCAAGCGCGTGTTCGACCCGAAGGCCTACGCCCCGCCGCTCGACGCGGTGTGGGCGCTGCGCGAGCGTGTGCCCGCCGTGGGCATCAAGGTCGGCCCCGGGATCCCGCACGACGGCCTGCCCGCGGACGCCGAGACCGAGTGGGTCTCGGTCGACGGCGACGTCGTGGAGGCCGGCCTCTGGTTCGGGCCGCTCGCGCCCGAGGGGCCGGGCCGCTCGGCGCTCGTCCTCACCCCGTGGACCGGGCCGGACGGGACCGAGCGCACCACGACGCGCCGGGTCGCCCACCGCCCGGGCGACGAGGACGTGGTGCCCGAGGTGGGCGCCGTCGGGCAGTACCTCTACGAGCCCGACGGCGCCGTCATCCGCGCGGGTCTCGTCGCCCACGCGGCACGCGGGCTGGGCGGGCGGCTGCTCGACCGGACGATCGCGTACGTGACGACCGACTCCCCCGCGGCGCTCGACGCGACCGGCCTCGCCGACGGGCTCGCGCGGGGCTACCGCGTGCTCGACACGATGCCGTTCGGGCTCAAGCGCCTGCGCTCCTACCTGCGCGAGCGGGGCGTGGGGCGCCTGACGATCAAGAAGCGGGGCACCGCCGTGACGCCCGAGCAGCTCCGCCGCCAGCTCGCGCTCACCGGCGACGCGGCCGCGACGATCGTCCTGACGCGCGTCGGCGGGTCCCAGCAGGTGCTCGTCGTGGAGCCTCTCGCCGCTCCCTCAGCCGGCGCCGTGCGGGGCGCCACCCCGGACGGCACGCGGTGAGCGCCCTCCCGCGCCGCACCGCGATCCCCTTCGCGCGGTCGGAGCGCTCGACCGTCGGGCTGGAGTGGGAGCTCGCGCTGGTCGACGCGGACTCGGGCGACCTGCGCCAGGTCGCGCAGACGGTCCTCGACGCCGTGCGCCCGGTGGACGGGGGCGCGCACCCGTCCATCAAGCAGGAGCTGCTGCTCAACACGGTCGAGGTCGTGAGCGGGGTGTGCCGCACCGTCGGGGAGGCCGGCCGGGACCTCGAGCGCTCGATCGACGAGCTGCGGGCCGTGACCGACCCGCTGCGCGTGGAGCTCATGAGCGCGGGCACGCACCCGTTCGCGCGCTGGGCGCAGCAGAAGGTCACCGACAAGCAGCGCTACAACACCCTCATCGACCGCACGCAGTGGTGGGGACGGCAGATGCTCATCTACGGCGTGCACGTGCACGTCGGCATCGAGGACCGCGCCAAGGTGCTGCCGGTCCAGCGCGCGATGCTCACGACGTTCGCGCACCTCCAGTCGCTCTCGGCCAGCTCGCCCTTCTGGGGCGGCAAGGACACCGGGTACGCGTCGAACCGCGCGCTCATGTTCCAGCAGCTCCCCACGGCGGGGCTCCCGTTCCAGTTCGCGACCTGGGAGGAGCTCGAGGGCTACGTCGCGGACATGCTGCACACCGGCGTCATCGACGCGTTCGACGAGATCCGCTGGGACCTGCGCCCCGCCCCGCAGTTCGGCACGCTCGAGACGCGCATCTGCGACGGCGTCACGAACATCTCCGAGCTGCTCGCGCTCGCCGCGCTCACGCACTGCCTCGTCGAGCACTTCTCGACGATGCTCGACGAGGGCCGCGAGCTCCCGAGCATCCCGCCGTGGTTCGCGCAGGAGAACAAGTGGCGCTCCGCGCGCTACGGCATGGACGCGATCATCATCCTCGACCGCGAGGGCAACGAGGAGCTCGTGACCGACGCCGTCGGGCGCCTGCTCGTCGAGCTCGAGCCCGTCGCCGCGCGCCTCGGGTGCCTCGACGAGCTCGACGGCGTGCGCACGATCGTGCGCCGCGGGGCCTCCTACCAGCGCCAGCGCGCCGTGGCGCGCCGCAACGGGGGCGAGCTGGACGCCGTCGTGCGCTCGCTCGTCGCGGAGATGCGGGCGGGCCGCCCGCTCTGACGGTCCGCCAGGGACGGTCAGTAGTCGCGCAGGACCACGCCGAGGTCGGCGGCCCTGTCGGCGAGCCACGTCGGCGACCAGTCCTCGGTGTCGCACGGCGACGACGTGCGGTCGGCCGCCGCCTCCGAATACCCGCCCCACGACAGCACGCGGCACGTCGCGTCGGTCTCGAGCGCGTGCGACCACTCCTCGTCCTCGGCGAAGCCGGAGTCGACGGCGGACTGCATCAGGTCGAACTCGTGCCACCACTGGAGCATGTGCGACAGCTCGTGCGCGAGGAGCACCTGCTTGGTCGCCGGGTCAGAGTCCTCGCCCCACCACACGAACAGCACCGTCGGGTGGGAGGGCTGGAAGCAGCCCGCCGAGCCCGTCGCGTACGCGTCGTGCTCCGCGACGTGCTCCATGCCGCAGTTGAGCGTCGGGTCGTCGGTGAACACGACCTGCACGCCGTCGTTGGCGGGGTTGAGCGCGAGCAGCCACGCCGTGGGGTCGGGGTGCTCGGCCAGGAACGGCGTCGTCTGCGTCGCGCCCGGCACGGGGTCGGGCAACGGCTCGGCGTACTCGCCCGCCTTCCAGGCGGCCTCCACGCCGGTGGCCGACGCGGCCACGTCCGGGCTCGGGTCCTCCCAGACCGTGGGGGGCGGCACCGCGCCCTCCTGCTCGGTGGGCAGGACCGCGCCGTCGTCCCGCGCCCCGCCGAGGGAGCTGACGAGGTACGCGACGACGGACACCGCGAGCACGAGGACGAACGTCACGACCCGCGCGGCACGGCCCCGACGGCGGCGCGGCACCTCCCACGAGATGGTGGACGCCCCGTACGCGGGGACGGTCGCCGCCGGCGCCCCGGAGGCCGGCTGGACCGCGGGGGTGCCGGAGAGCGCGGCGGCGGAGGCGTGACCGTACGGCGGAGCGGTCGTCGCACCCGCCGTCCCGGAGGGCGGCGCGCCGACGGGCACGGCGGCGGACCCGTACGCGGGCACGGCCGCGAGGAGCGCCCGGTGCTGCGCCGCCCAGTACGCGGCGGTGTGCTCGGCCCGGGCGCGCTCGGGCCCGGGGGGCGCCGACGCGGCCGCGTGCGCCCACGCGTGGGCGCGCCGCAGCGCCTCGTCGGGCGTGAGACCGGGCTCCGGGGTCACACGTGGGTCACGGTCAGCGGCATCGACGAGTCGACGCCGATGTCGAGGCTCGACGGCGCCACGCCCGCCCGCACGACGGCGGACCCCAGCGCGGCGATCATCGCCCCGTTGTCGGTGCAGTAGCGGATCGGCGGGATGCGCAGCTCGATCCCGGCCTCCGCGCAGCGCTTCGCGGCCATGTCGCGCAGCTGCGAGTTCGCGCTGAACCCGCCGCCGACGACGAGCGTCGACACCCCGTGCCGCTCGCACGCCGCGATGGTCTTGGCGGTGAGCACGTCGGCGACGGACTCGGCGAAGGAGGCCGCGACGTCGTGCACGGGGATCTCCTCCCCCGCGTCCTGGCGCGCCTCGACCCACCGCGCGACGGCCGTCTTGAGGCCGGAGAACGAGAAGTCGTCCGCGTGCTTCTCCTGGTCCTTGCGCGCGGTGAGGCCGCGCGGGAACCGGATCGCCGTGGGGTCGCCCTCGCGCGCGAGGCGGTCGATGTGCGGGCCGCCGGGGTACGGCAGGCCGAGCAGGCGCCCGACCTTGTCGAACGCCTCGCCGGCCGCGTCGTCGAGCGTCGAGCCGAGCTCGGTGACGGACGTCGCGACGTCGTCGACCAGGAGGAGCGAGCTGTGCCCGCCGGACACGACGAGCGCCATGACGCGCTCCGGGAAGGCGCCGTGCACGAGCTCGTCCACGGCGGCGTGGCCGATGACGTGGTTGACGCCGTAGAGCGGCTTGCCGAGCGCGAGCGCGAGCGCCTTGGCGGCCGACGCGCCGATCGTCAGGGGCCCGACCAGCCCCGGCCCGGCCGTGACCGCGATCGCGTCGACCTCGGACAGGTCGACGTCCGCCGTGCCGAGCGTGCGCTCGATCGTCGGGATCATCGCCTCGAGGTGGGCGCGCGACGCGACCTCGGGGATGATGCCGCCGTAGCGCGCGTGCTCGTCCATCGAGCTCGCCACCGTGTCGACGAGCAGCTCGCGACCCCGGACCAGCGCGACGCCGGTCTCGTCGCAGGACGTCTCGATGCCGAGCACCAGGGGCTCGCCGGTGCTCACGGACGGCTCACTGACAGTGTGGAAGGCATGGCGTCCAGGGTAGTCGCGTGCGGGGCCGGCCCGCGCCGTGTCGCCCACGTCACACCGTCTGTCGGGAAGATGATTCAACGCTCAACCGTTGGTCCGGTCATGAGCACCGACACCCTCATCGAGTCCCCTGCCGCGCCGAACGAGCTCGCCGACCAGCTCGCGATCGACGCGCAGGCCGCGGACCGCCTGTTCCGCGACGCGCACACGACCCACGCCTTCTCGGACGAGCCCGTCACCGACGCGCAGATCCAGGCGGCCTGGGACCTCGTCCGCTGGGCACCCACCGCGATGAACACGCTCCCGCTGCGCCTGCTCGTCGTGCGCACGCCCGAGGCGAAGCAGCGCCTCGGCGCGCACATGGCGGACTTCAACCGCGACAAGACGCTCGCCGCGCCCGTGACCGTCATCGCCGCCGCCGACCCGTCGTTCCACCAGCACCTCGGCACGCTCGCGCCGTTCCGCGAGGGCATGACCGAGCAGCTCGACCCGCAGACCGAGCTGCGCGAGGGCATGGCCCGCACCAACGCGCTCATCCAGATCGGCTACCTCATCGTCGGGCTGCGCGCCGCCGGCCTGTCCGTCGGCCCGATGACCGGCTTCGACGCGGCGGGGATCGACGCCGAGTTCTTCGGCGAGTCCGGCTGGCGCACGCTCGTCGCGATCAACGTGGGCTACCCCGCCGAGGAGGGCGCGCACTTCCCGCGCCAGGCCCGGCTCGACTTCCACCAGGTCGCCGAGATCCTCTGAGACCGTCCCACCCGTACGCGCGAGGCGGCACCCCTCCACGGGGTGCCGCCTCGCGCGCGTCCGGGCCGCCCGCGTCAGGTCGCCGCGGGTCGCGCGGGGTCGTTCGACCACTGCGACCACGAGCCCGCGTACAGCGCCGCGTCGACGCCGAGGGTCGCGAGCGCGGCGACCTCGTGCGCCGCGGTCACGCCGGAGCCGCAGTACACGCCCACGGCGGGCCGCGTCGCGTCCGGTTCCCGCCCCGGGTCCGCGACCCCCAGGGCCGCGAACCGCGCGCGCAGCGCGGCGGGGTCCAGGAACGTCCCGTCCGCGGCGAGGTTGTCGGTCGTCGGCGCGCTCACCGCGCCGGGGACGTGTCCCGCGCGCGGGTCGACCGGCTCCACCTCGCCGCGGTAGCGCTCGCCCGCGCGCGCGTCGAGCAGGACGCCCGACGTCGCGAGGTCGGCCGCGCCGTCGGCGTCGAGCACGGGCAGCCCGCCCGGCGTGACGACGACGTCCCCCGGCTCGGGCCGCACCTCGCCCGCGTCGAGCGCGTGCCCGGCGGCCCGCCACGCCGCGAGCCCGCCGTCGAGGATGCGGACGTCCTCGTGCCCGGCCCAGCGCAGCAGCCACCAGGCGCGCGCGGCGGACGTGCCGCCCACGGCGTCGTAGACGACGACCGGCCGGTCCGCGCGCACGCCCCAGCGCCGCGCCGCGGCCTGGAGGTCGGCGGGGTCGGGCAGCGGGTGCCGGCCCGCCGCGGCCGAGGGCGGCGCGGCGAGCTCGCTCTCGAGGTCGACGTAGACCGCGCCCGGGACGTGCCCTGCGCGGTGCTGCTCGCGCCCGTCGGTGACGCCGAGCGCCCACCGCACGTCGAGCACGACGGGCGGGCGTCCGCCCGCGAGCGCCGCCGCCAGGGCGGCCGCGGTGACGAGGACACGGTCGCGGCGCGCGGCGTCGGACCCGCGGTCGTCCGTGCCGAGGCCCGGGCCGCGCGGCGCGGACGCGGTCACGCGACGGCGCCCGTCTCGGACGCCGTCCCGTAGTCCGGCGCGTCCGGCCCGTCGGGCGTCGTGGTCGCACCGAGCTCGAGCCGCATCGTGTAGGCGTCGACGTCCTCGGGCTGGTAGTAGCGCTTGCGGATGCCGAGCTGCTCGAACCCGTACTTCGCGTAGAGCGCGAGCGCCGGGTCGTTGTCGACCCGCACCTCGAGCAGCACCGCGCTCGCGCCCAGGTCGCGCGAGCGGGCGATCAGCGCCTCCAGGAGGGTCGAGCCGACGCCCTGGTGCTGGAACGCGGGGTCGACGCCGAGGGTCATGACCTGCGTGACGTCGCCGTCGAACCACAGGCCCGCGTAGCCGACCACGGGCTGCGGGCCGGCGGCGTAGAGGCGCACGGGCTCCGCGGCGACGTACCAGCGGCCCAGCCCCGCGAGCTCGTCGGCGAGCATCCCGTAGGTCCACGCGCCGCGCCCGAACAGCTCGCGCTCGAGCTCGACCACGCGGTCGAGGTCGGCCGCCCGGAGCGGGCGCAGGCGGATCTCGTAGCGGCGCGCGCTCATCGGGTCGCCTCGGGCGCCGGGGCGGGCGCGGTGTCGCTCACGCGCTTGCGTGCGGCGGCCTCGTGGACGTCCGGGCGGCGCAGGTACAGCGGCTCCGTCGGCTGGTCGGCCCCCGCGGCCCGGCGCGCGATCGCGAGCCGGCCGAGCACGGCGGCGTCGGGGACCTGCGGCGCGTCCTCGGCGGCGTCGAGCACGTCCGGGTAGAGCTCGCCGCCCTCCCCCACGACGACGGCGCCCGCGGCGTGCTCGGCGACCGCGGCCGCCGGACCGACGTCGGGCCCGGCGACGGTCTCCAGGACCGGCACGGCGTGCGGGCCCTCGTGCGCGACGACGCGGTACCGCGCCCAGTACACCTCGCGGCGGCGCGCGTCGGTCGCGACGAGCAGCTCGTCGTCGGGCTCGAGGCCGAGGTCGCTCACCGCCTGGGCGGCGATCGCGTCGAGGCTCGGGACGCCGAGCACGGGGATGCCGAGCGCGAAGCCCAGCGCCCGGGCGGTGACGAGCCCGACCCGCAGGCCCGTGAACGGCGCGGGGCCCGTGCCGACGGCGACGGCCGTGAGGTCGCGGCGGTCGACCCCGGCCTCGGCGAGCGCCTCCTCGACGAGCGGGGCGAGCGCCTCGGCGTGCCGGCGGCGCTCCGGGGCGTCGCGGCGGGCGAGACGGGCGCCGTCGTCGGAGACGACGGCGACGGTGACGGAGGCGGAGGTGTCGAGCGCGAGAACAGCCACGGCCCCAGCCTACGGCCGAGACCGCGACGTCCTCCTCGCGAGCGGGCTAGCGGGACAGTGCCGCGACGTCGAGGTCCGCCCAGCGCGGACCGACGCCGCGCACCGTCACCCGGCGCGCGCCCGCCTCGGGCGCGTCCTCGTCGTCGGACGTGCCGCCGGGCACGTCCCCGGTCGCGTCGCCGCGCGGGCGCTCGAGCACGATCTCGAGCCGGTCGCCCGCGAGCGCCTCGACGAGCCCGCTGCCCCACTCGACGACGGTCACCGACTCCTCCAGGCTCGAGTCGAGGTCGAGCGCGTCGACCTCGTCGAGCGAGCCGAGGCGGTACGCGTCCACGTGCACGAGCGCCGGGCCGCCCACGAGCGACGGGTGCTCGCGCGCGACGATGAACGTCGGCGACGCGACCTGTCCGCGCACGCCGAGCCCGGCGCCGATGCCCTGCGTGAGCGTCGTCTTCCCCGCACCGAGGTCGCCGGTGAGGATCACGAGGTCGCCCGCGCGGAGCACGCCGGCGAGGGCGCGGCCGAACGCGCGCGTCGCCTCGGCGTCGGGCAGGACGACGACGTCGCGCGCCGCCTGCGACGACGTGCCCGTCGCGGTCTCCGCCGCCGCGTCCGCGGGAGGCGCGGCGCGCGTCGAGGGGGTCGGGTCGTCGCTCATGCGCGGACCGTCCTTTCCGTGGTCTCGTCCTGGCTGGGGTCGTCGGCCAGCAGCGCCCGCGCGCCGTCGTCGAGCACGTGGGTCCCCACGTGCTCGCGCGGCACGCGCGCGCCGAGGCGCGTCGTGATCTCGTAGCTGATGGTCCCGGCGGCCCGCGCCCAGTCCTCGGCGGTGGGGACGCCGTCGTGCTCGACGCCGTCGCCCGCGCCGAACAGCGTGACGACGTCGCCCGCGCGCTCGGTCGCGGCAGGGCCGAGGTCGAGCACGAGCTGGTCCATGCACACGCGCCCCGCGACGCGCAGGACGCGGCCGCCGTCCGCCCCGGGGCGTGCGCCGACGAGCACCGGGCCACCGGGCGCGGCCGTGGGGCCGCCACCCGACGCGTGCCGCGGGATCCCGTCGCCGTAGCCGAGCGGGACGACCCCGAGCGTCGTGTCCCGCGGTGTCGTGTAGTGGTGCGAGTAGGAGACGCCGTGCCCGCCCGGCACGCGCTTGACCGTCGCGAGACGCGCCTCGAGCGTCATCGCGGGCCGGAGCCCGTACCGCGACGGCGGGCCGAGCTGCGGCACCGGCGTCATCCCCCACACCGCGAGCCCCGGACGGACCAGGTCGTAGTGGGTGCGCGGCGCGGTGAGCGTCGCGGCGGAGTTCGCGAGGTGGCGCAGCTCGGGCGCGACGCCCGCGCGCTCCGCGAGCCGGACGGCCTCGTCGAGCACGTCGGCCTGTGCCACGACGCTCGGGTGCCCGGGCTCGTCCGCGAACGCGAGGTGGGACCACAGCCCGACGACGTGGACCGCGCCCTCGGCCTGGGCGCGCGCGACGGCGGCGAGCACGTCGGGCAGGTCGGCGGGCATGATCCCGTTGCGGCCGAGGCCCGTGTCGACCGCGAGGTGCACGCGCGCGGTCCGGCCGGCGGCACGGGCGGCGGCGACCGCCTCGTCGACGGCCCAGCGCGCGGCGAGCGACACGTCGACGTCCGCCTCCACGAGCGCGCGCAGCGGCGCGCCCGGCGGGTAGAGCCACGTGAGGACGCGCGCGCGGTCCTCCCCGATCCCCGCCGCACGCAGCGCGAGCGCCTCGCTCGGCTGCGCGGTCCCGAGCCACGTCGCACCGCCCGCGAGCGCCCCGAGCGCGCTCGCCACCAGGCCGTGCCCGTAGGCGTCGGCCTTCACGACGGCCATCACCTGGGCCGACGGCGCGTGCCCGGCGAGGGCGCGGACGTTGTCCCGGACCGCGGCCAGGTCGACGACGGCGCGGGCGGGGTAGGCGGGTCCTGCGGAGGCACCGGCGGGTGCGCCGGTCGGGGTCGTGCGCTGGGTGTCGCTCACGGTGGACGATTCTCTCACCGTCGCCGCCCGGCGAGCGGGCGCGCCGGCTCGCGGTCGTCCGGTCGGGCCACCGGGGCGCCGCCGAACTCGACCCGGTACCGCGACGGGCTGGTTCCGAGCCGCGCCCGGAAGTGGTGGCGCAGCGACTCCGCGGAGCCGAGGCCCGCGGCGTCCGCGACGCGGTCCACGGCGAGGTCCGTCGTCTCGAGGAGCTCGCGCGCCCGGTCGACGCGCTGGTCCAGCAGCCACCGCACCGGGCTGAGCCCGGTGCGCGCGGCGAACCGCCGGGTGAAGGTGCGCCGCGACGTCCCGGCGGCGCACGCCCACGCGTCCAGCGAGATCGGCTCGTCGAGGTGCGCCCGCGCCCAGACCATCGCGAGCTCGACGGGGTCGGCCGTGTCTTGCGGCGGCACGGGCGCGGGGACGAACTGCGCCTGCCCGCCCGTGCGGTGGGGCGCGAGCACGAGCGCCCGGGCGACGCGCGCCGCGACCCGCGCGCCGTGGTCCTGCCGGACGAGGTGCAGGCAGCAGTCGAGCGCCGCGGCGGTCCCGGCCGACGTGACGACGTCCCCGTGGTCGACCCACAGGACGTCGCTGCGGACCGTCACGGCGGGGTGGTCCCGGCCGAGCCGCTCGGCGGCGTGCCAGTGCGTCACGACCTCCCGCCCGTCCGCCACGCCGCTCGCCGCGACGAGGAACGCGCCCAGGCACAGCCCGACGACGCGGGCGCCGCGGGCGTGCGCGGCCCGGACCGCGGCCAGGAGCGCGGGCGGCGGCTCGACGTCGGGGTGCCAGCTCGGCAGCACGACGGTCGTCGCGCCCTCGATCGCCTCCAGCCCGTGGTCGACGTGGAGCGCGAAGCCGGCCGACGTCGCGAGCCGCCCGGGCGTCGGCGCGCAGACCACGACGTCGTACGCGGGTCGCGCGCCCCCGGCGAGCGCGTCCGAGCCCAGGACGAGGCTCGGGACGGCGAGGTGGAACGGGCTGATGCCGTCGAACGCCACGACGGCGACGCGCTCGGGGTGCCGGGCGGACTCCCGTGCGCGCTCGCGGGCCGGCACCCGGTCGGACTCCGCGACGTCGGCGGCGGTCGGGAGGGTCATGGCCTGATCCTACCGATCATCGACCTGCGGGCCACTGTCGGGTGGACGTCCCGCACGGGAGGCTCGACCCATGACCACCGCACCGCACCCCGTCCCCCGGCCCGACGAGACCGCGCGCGCGATGCCCGACGACGGCGGGCTCACCCTGCTCCACGTCGGCGGGCCGGCGCTCCTGCTCCGCCTCGGCGGGCTGACGATCGTCTCCGACCCCGGGTTCGACGCGCCCCGCGACTACCCGCGCCCCGGCGGCGGCACGAGCACGCGCCTGCACGGCCCGGCCGCGTCGCCCGACGCTCTCGGCCCGCTCGACGTCGCGCTCGTCTCCCACGACCAGCACGTCGACAACCTCGACCTCAGCGGTCGTGCGCTCCTGCCGGACGTCCCCCACGTCCTCACGACCCCCGCGGGCGCGGCGCGGCTCGCGCCCGACGTCCCGGGCGTCGTCGGGCTCGCCCCGTGGGAGTCGGCCGTGCTGCCCCGGCCCGACGGCGGCGCGCTGCGCGTGACCGGCGTCCCCGCGCGCCACGGGCCGGAGGGCGCCGAGCGCGTGCTCGGCGACGTCACCGGGTTCGTGCTCGACGGCGACGGGCTCCCGCGCGTCTACCTGTCCGGCGACAATGCCGCCCCGGGGCTCGTCGCGGAGGTCCCCGACCGCGTCGGGCCCGTCGACGTCGCGATCGTCCACGCGGGCGCGGCGCGCGTCCCCGCGATCCTCGACGGCGCGGCGCTCACGCTCGACGGCGCGGGCGTGGCCGAGGTCGCGCGGCTCCTGCGGGCGCGCGACGTCGTCCCGGTGCATGCCGAGGGGTGGGCGCACTTCAGCGAGTCGGTCGCCGACGTCGAGCGGGCGTTCGCGGCCGCCGGGCTGACCGACGTCCTGCGCGTCCCCACGCCGGGCGTCGCGCTCCGGCTGTGACGACCCCTCACCAGGCGCCGAGCGTCCGGTCCGTCTCGAAGCGCCGCGGCTGCCCGGTGAGCGGGTCGGCGAAGGCGAGCGAGCGCGAGACGAGCTGGAGCGGGCGCGCGTAGTCGTCCGGCGCGACGTCGTACGGCTCGGGGTAGAAGTTGTCGTGCACGATCGGCACCCCGAGCCGGGCCATGTGCAGCCGGAGCTGGTGCGTCTTGCCGCTGTGGGGCTCCAGCCGGTAGCGCGCGAGGCCGCGGGCCGGGTCGGTCTCGATCACGTCGACGCGGCTCTCGGCGTTGGGCTCGCCGTCCACCTCCTCCGCGCGCATGACGCCGCGGCGCTTGACGATGCGGCTGCGCACGGTCGCGGGCAGGTCCAGCGCCGGGTCCCACGGCGCGACCGCCTCGTAGGTCTTGCGCACCTCGCGCCGCGCGAAGAGCTCCTGGTACGCGCCGCGCACCTGCGGGCGCAGCGTGAGCAGCAGGACGCCCGCGGTGACGCGGTCGAGCCGGTGCGCGGGGCTGAGGTCGGGCAGGTCGAGGTCGCGCCGCAGCCGCACGAGCACCGACTGCGCCACGTACGCGCCGCGCGGGATCGTCGCGAGGAAGTGCGGCTTGTCCACGACCAGCAGGTCCCGGTCGCGGTGCAGCACCCGGACCTCGAACGGCACCTCGGGCTCGACCGGCGGGTCGCGGTAGAGGAACACGAAGCCGCGCGGCTCGTACGGGGTGGTCGCGTCGACCGGCCGTCCGCGCCCGTCGACGACCTCGCCCGCCGCGACCTTCTCGGCCAGGCGTGCGGCGTCGTCCGGGAACCGGTGGCGCACGTAGTCGAGCGTGCGCGTGTACCGCGCGACGCTCTCGGCGTCGTGCGGCAGCACGAGGCGCGTGGGGTTGAGGCCGTCGCGCACGGGGAGGGGGACCACGCCCACCACGGTACCGGCGCGTCCTGCCCGGGCCTGTCAGCGCCCCACGGGTCCCGGGGCCCGTGGGGCGCTGACAGGTCGAGGCCCCGCGAGCACCGCGCCGCTCAGCGTGCGGCGAGCAGCCCCGCGACGACGGCGGGCACCGCGTCGGCGACGTCGAGCGCCGCGACCGGGCCGCCCGGGTTCGCCCGCTCCGCCGCGAGACCGTGCACGACGGCGGCCACGGCCGCGAGCTCCGCGGCCAGCCCCGGCTCCCGGACGATCCGTGCGGCGTGCGCCGCGAGCACGGTGCCGAGGATCCCGGCGAGCACGTCGCCCGCGCCGGCGGTCGCGAGCCACGCGGGCGCGCCCGCCTGGGACCACGCGCCCTCGGGCCCGACCACGACGGTCGCCGACCCCTTGAGCAGCACCGTCGCCCCGGTGGCCGTGTGCGCGCGCCGTGCCCACCGCAGGGGCTCGGCCTCGACGTCGGCGCGCGTCACGTCGTCACCGCGCGACCGCAGCAGCGTCGCGAGCTCCCCCGCGTGCGGGGTGAGCACGACCGACGGCGGGCAGCGGTCGGGCAGCAGCGACAGCGCCCCGGCGTCGACGACCACGGGCACGCGCTCCCCCACCGCGTCGGCGACGTCAACGTCCGCGGCGTCAACGTCCGCGGCGGCGGTGCTCGTCGCGGCGGCGAGCGCGTCCCGCACCCGCTCGTGCTGCCCGCCGTCGTCCACCGGGTCGTCGTCCGGGCCGGGGACCGCCGGGACGCCCGGGCCCAGCACCCAGGACTGGACGCGGCCCGGGGCGGGCACCACCTCGGGGCGGGCCGCGAGGACGGCGCGCGTGGCGTCGTCGGGCCCGCGGTAGCGCACCATGCCCGGACCGGTGCGGACGGCAGCGCTCGTGACGAGCACCGCGGCGCCCGGGAAGGTCGGCGTGCCCGCGACGACGCCGACGACGCCGCGCGTGTACTTGTGGTCGGTCGCGCCGGGCACGGCCCAGAGGGCGGCGACGTCCGCGGGCTCGAGCCGGCGGACGACCGGCACCGCGGTCCCGCGGTCCGGGGCGTGCGCACCGTCCCGAGCCGACGAGGCGTCCGGAGCGGACGCGTCCGTGGCCCGCGTGCCGAGGCGCAGCCCGATGTCGACGACCGCACCGTGACCCGCGAGGTGCGTCGCGGGCGGCAGGAGCAGGCCCGGCTTGGCGGCGCCGAACGTCACCGTGCGGTCGGCGCGCAGCACGGGACCCGGCACCGTCCCGTCGTCGACGCCGATGCCGCTCGGCGCGTCCACCGCGACGACCCAGGGACGGCCTCCCGACCCGTCGCGGGCGCCACCACCCGCCCCGGGCGCGTCGTCCCCGTCGAGCACGCCGCCGGGCGCCCTTCCGTGGAGCACCGCGGAGACGTGCCGCACGAGGTCCGCCGCGACGCCGCGCAACGGTCCCCGGGCGCCGATGCCGACGAGGCCGTCCAGCACGACGTCGGCCCGCAGGACCTGCGCGGCGACCCGGTCGGCGACGTGGGGGTCCAGGTGGTCGTGCGGCCGGCCCGCGCGCGTCGGGTCGTCGGGGCTGCCGACGAGCACCTCGACGGACCCGCCCGCGTCCCGGAGCGCCGCGAGCCCGCCCGCGTGCGCGTGCTCGCCGGTGAGGACCGCGAGCACCTCGACGCCCCGGCGCGCGAGGTACGCACCCGCGTGGAGGGTGTCCCCGCCGTTGTTGCCCGACCCCACGAGCAGGACCGCCCGAGCGCCGGTGACGCGCCCGTCCCGACGGCCGCCGTCCGGCAGGGCGACCGACCGCCGTCGCGCGACGTCGCGCGCGACGATCGTCGCGAGCGCGAACGAGGCGCGCTCCATGAGCGGGATGCCCGCGGCGAGCAGCGGCTCCTCGGCGGCGCGCACGTCGGCGGCGGACCAGGCTTCGATCATGACCTCATCCTGCCCACCGTCCGCCCTCGTCGCCTGCGCGGCGGCGCCGGCGCAGCGGTGCGACCGAGCGGTGAGACGACGCGCGGGGGCGCGCTGCGGGTCGCACGGACCCGCATAGGGTGACGACCATGCGATTCGGACTCTTCATCCCCCAGGGCTGGCGCTACGACCTCGTCGACGTCGCACCCGAGGACCACTGGAAGACGATGCTCTCCCTCCTGCACTACGCCGACAACGCCGCCGCGGGCGAGCCCCTGCCCGGCGGCGAGTTCGCGTGGGACGGCGTGTGGGTCTACGACCACTTCCACACCACGCCGACCCCGAGCACCGAGGCGACGCACGAGGCGTGGACGCTCATGGCCGCCTTCGCGGCGGCGTCGCAGCGCGTGCGCCTCGGCCAGATGTGCACGTGCATGGCCTACCGCGACCCGACGTACCTGGCCAAGGTCGCCGCGACCGTCGACCACGTCTCCGGCGGGCGGCTCGAGATGGGCATCGGCGCGGGCTGGTACGAGCACGAGTGGCGCGCGTACGGGTACGGGTTCCCGAGCGCGGGCGAGCGCCTGCGCGCGCTCGACGAGGGCGTCCAGATCATGTCCCGCATGTGGCGGACCGGGTCGTCGGGCACGTTCGACGGCGAGCGCTACCAGGTGGACGGCGCGCTGTGCTACCCGCAGCCCCTGCAGCAGGTCGTGGTGGACGGCGAGGGCGCGAGGCCGAGCATCCCGCTGTGGATCGCGGGCGGCGGCGAGAAGAAGACGCTGCGGATCGCCGCGCAGCACGCGCAGTACACCAACTTCGACGGCTCGCCCGAAGGCTTCGCGCACAAGTCCGCGGTGCTCGCGCAGCACTGCCGCGACCTCGGCCGCGACCTCGGCGAGATCACCCGGTCGGCCAACTACAACGTCGTCATCGGCGAGACCGCGCAGGACGTCGCCGACCGGCTGGACCGGATCGAGGAGCACGCGCGCCGGTACTTCCCCGAGAAGGCGGACGACAACGTGGCCTCGTGGCGCAACGGCCCGCTCGTCGGCACTCCGGAGCAGATCGTCGAGACCCTCACCGGCCTGCGCGACCAGGGCCTCGGCTACGCGATCGGCTACTTCCCGTTCGCCGCGACGGACCGCGACCAGCTCGAGCTCTTCCAGCGCCAGGTCATCCCCGCCCTCCAGTCCTGACCGCCGCACCGTGTGGGCGTGAGTAGGGCCCGGTTCTCGGTCGAGAACCGGGCCCCTTTCATGCCCACAGGGTGGTTCCGGAAACTCGCCGACCAGCACGCGTGCGGACGTGGCACCGGTTCCAGGCACACCCGAAGTGCCCTCCCAGGCACACCTCGGAGCAACACATGCAGCAGAATGTCCGCATGACCCGGGGTGAGGAACTCTGGGTCGCCGCGTGCATCAAGGCCGCCCTGCCAGGCATGGAAGTCCGTGCACACGACGACGGCTCGTCGAACGTCGTGCACGAGCTCGACCTGATCCGCAACGGCTCATCTGCGGGTGCACAATCGGCGATTCGGACGGCTGGTGGTGGCGACGCATCTACGAAGCGCTGAACCGCTCGAACGATGACCGAGCACCCCTGAGCGAACTCATCTTCTACTGGTGGAGCCCTGTCGAGGACCCCGCCACCAGACAGGAAGTGCTTGGCACCTTCTTTGCCGGCGTCGGGGAAAGACCGGACAAGGCTGACCGCACCATGGTGGAGAGCCGGATTCAAGCTGTGCTGTACTCCGACGAGTCGCCTCCGGTTTTTCTCGCCACGCCGTGACGGCGGTGGTGAGCCACCTCGGTGAGTCCGGAACTGCTGGGGCCGCGTCAGGCGGGACGACTGTCGGCGTCATGCGAGAGGATTCTGCGCGTGAGTGGCGTCGACACCGTCAGGGGCATCAACTACCAGCACTGTCATGCCCTACTCGTCGCTCTCGACGTTGCGGCCGACCCGGCCCTGGTGGGGATCCGAGTCGAGGGCACCGAGGACGTCCTCGACCTTGAGGTGCTTGGTCCCGGTCCTTCAGGGGGTTCGCCCGTCGTCGTGCGCGGGGCTCAGATGAAGTCGCGCATCGCGCCCTACACCTGGGCGAAGGGCGAGCTGCTGGGGATCTTTCGACGCTGGGCTGGTCTCGCTGCGAGCAAGAGCGCTGCGTTCGACTTCTTGACGGACGGTGAGCTTGCCTCCTCCGGTCACCTCGTCGTCGCCGCTTTGGATGCTGCTCGCAGCGGGGAACTTGCATTGATCGCCGAATTGCTCGGCGTCGCCGACACCGATCCGATGTGCAAGATCGCGGCCCGTGTGCGCGTCGTCTCGGAGCCGGGATCGGTCGAAGCGCTTCTGCTGTCGGCCGAGACCGAGATTCGGGCCCGGCTGACGATCGGGTCACGGCATCCGGACGCGAACAAGGAGGCCGTTGACAGGGTCAACGAGCTGTTCCGGCTGATCTCTACACGGTCGGGGATGAGCGACGTGGACGACCGGTTCATTAGCCGTGAAGAGATCACGGCTGTCCTCGGCGGTGCAGGTCATCTGCCCGCCACCGACCGTTGGGCGAGCGCCCTGAGTGGCGAGTACCAGGCCGCTGCCGCCGCTCTGGACGTCAGTGACCAAGTTACCCCGACGCTACGAGCCGGTTGGCAGAGCGAGGAATTGCGCATCGAGGACCTCGATAGCACGTCCACGCCACTCGTGCTCGCGGGCCGTACAGGATCCGGCAAATCGACGTTGTCGCGCCTGTGGCGCCACAACGCCGCGGTCGGCGGCCGATCCGTGGTTGTGTGCCACGTGGAGGCGTACGTCGCCAACCAGCTCGATCGTCTCGTCGCGGACGCTGTCGGTAACATGGTGGGGCGTGAGCTGCCCCGAGTCGTGGGACGGCAGACGTTGGCCGACCCCAGCACAACCCTCGTTCTCGACGGCGTCTCCGAAGTGCCCCCGGACCTACGTGGCGCGCTCGCTGGGGAGCTGCGTACCCACATGGCTGGCGGCCATCGGGCCCGGGTCGTGCTCGTCGGTCGCGACGAGAGCGCGTGTGCGAGCGTCTACCCGACGTCGGTCGCCGCGGGCCGACTTTTCCCCCAAGCACTCGGTCGCGAACAGCGCATCGACTTGACCGCGATGGCCCTCTCCCGAGCAGACCAAACGGAAGCAACGCCCGCCCGCGGCGCTGCTGCCACGCCAGGACAGCCCGGCGACCAGAGCGCGCCCGGTGGACAGGTAGAGGTGCCGGCGGACGAGTTTGCCCGTGAGTGCGCCACCGCATTGGCCCGGGTCGAGCACACGCTCGGCGACGCGGCGGGGAATCCGATGCTGCTGCGGTTGGCGTTAGAACTCGTGGCGGACGGGATGCCGTTCACCGACAGGGCATCGGTCTATGAAGGCAGCATCGAGCGGATGGCCGCCCGAACAAACGCCGGTGACGTACGGATCGCGTCGGCGATGCTGGGTGTGGTGTTCGCGAGACTGCTCGACCAGGGCAAGCGGTACGCGAACTCGTTGGAATGGGAGCGACTGTTCAGCGAGGCCACTGAACTACTGCACGACCACGGCGTCGCAACCGAGATCGCGCCGATCCGAGAGGCGGTGGCACGCAGCGGCCTGGTCAACGCGATTGTGACCGGCATCGGGTCGACCACGTTGAAGGGTCCGATCCATGACTCGTTCGCAGACTACTTTGCTGCCCGCGCCCACGCAGACGGTCTGGTACAGCTTCCAGCCGCGCCGATCGAGAACGACGAGAACCGAATCCTACTCTCGGCACAAATGCGCATGCTCAGCGATGCCTACGTCCTGACAGTCGCCGAGCACCTTCCCTTCACGCTGGTTCGGCTAAGCGAATCCGACCACAACACAATCACCTCCCACACCCCTGAGTTCGTTGCGAGGATCCTTAACGCTGTGCTGCCGGACCCATCGGCCGTGGGTGTGACCATGTGGCGGCGCAAGGACGGCACCCCGCTCGCCCAGGTCGGCACTGGCACCAGTGGCTGGGTCGAACTTGACGAAGCACCGAACCTGTTCGCCAGCGCGACCGTCGTCACCGAACCGGGAGACGGTCCTGTAGCTGTCGCAACCCAGATATGGCGATTACTCCTGAACCAGCGGCTGCGCCGCCGCGACAGCCTGCGGCCCCGCACGCCGCGGTCACGGCAAGAAGCGTGCGATCAGCTGACCGCGCACACGGACCAAGTGGTCGCCGCGGCCGACACCATCCTCGCCGAGGTCGCACCCCCGGTTGCTGCTGAACGGCTGGCCCAGACAGTCGGTCCGTTGGGAAAGACCGGCGTCATCTACGAACGCGAACGGGAAGGCCTCGGAGCTGACAGGTGGCCGATAAGGTTCCGACACTCACCGGAAACGCACCTGGCGCCCGCCTCAGACGAAAGCCCCGCACCGGGCCAAACTCACGATGAGAACAAGTTCAACGCCGCGGGATCCGTCGAGTCGCATGTCTCCGAATCTCCCGAACGCGCAGCCGCGAAAGAGATCAGTAGCGCTATCGCGAAACTCACGCGCTACAACTGGCTATGAACCACTCACCAACTCTCAGGAGAGAACCCGCATGGTCGTGGAGCACTCGACGTCACCGGACCTGTGGAGGGCCGTGTGGCGGATGGCCGACGCATGGTCAGAGACCCCGCTGGTGAAGGAGTTCGCTGCCACACTTCCTCGCAACCAAGGCCCGCAGAATCGCGGCGACAAAGCGACTGGCATTCCTGCACTCCTCCAGCATCTCGACATGAGTGCCAGGATAATGATGAAGCCCTTGATGTACGGGAGTCGCGTGCCTGTGCTGCTCGACCAACCCCTGATCACTCGCGGGGCTCCTGCCGTCGACCAGAGCAAAGTCGCGGCGTGGTTGACCATGGCAAGCCGGATCGAGGCCTCGCACCGGGTGACGTTGGAGTGGCTCCGTTCTCGACTGGCCGGGTACCCGATTCTGCGCGCGCCTCAACTTGCTCCTGGCACGCCGCTGACGACATACGAGATGACGATCCACTACATCTGGACCAAGGTGGAGCTCTCTCGCGGACTGAATCTGACCCCAGCACCTCCGGGCGTTGCCGATTTCCTTGATGCTGACGCCAAAGCGTCACTGGAACTGGATGAGGCCGCCCGGCACCTGGTGAAGGCCCTCGAAGAGTCGCCAGCGTGGATCCGTTTCCAGGACTCACTGGACGGGTTGGACGAGGTTGCGAAGGTAGAGCTCCGAGGGGCGCGTCGTGACCTCAGGGAGCAACTTTCTGAGGAAGCAGTAGACGACCACGAGGGAAGTCTCGCTCTGCCGCGAAGCGAGTACCGAGCCTATACGACTGTCGAGGTTATCAACTCGTTGTCCGGTTCCGCACGCCAGTACGCCGACGCGTTCAACGAGGTCCACGAACTGCTCACACTTGTCGCCTGCGACATCTTCGGGGAACTGGCCCTATTCGGCGAACCTTGGCGTGTGCCCGTGCTGAACCTTGAGACACCGGTACCCGGAGAGCCAATCGTTGCATTCGAGGGCCAAGGTGCCGCGAGCCTTTTCGTCACGACCGGTCAGGTGCTCTGGCTATCCGACGAGTCCGTGACCGACGCTGTTCGGATCGAGGCGAAGTCGATGAAGTTCGACGTCGAAGGGTTTCGTGACCGTTTGGAGGGGCGTGTCCTCGTAGGGACCGGGAAAGGCTGGCCGGCGCCGACGGTTCGGCTTCTGGACGATTCTGAGTAGTCAACATTCGGCGAGCATGTCTCGGCCGGTCATCAGCCCGTGACCGTTCCACGCAGTGAGTAAACCCGGTGTGTCCAAGGATTTAATTCCTCGCAAGGATAATGGTCACGGCACGTCCCTCAAAGAAAGTCCGATCGGCTTCCGCTCTGGCACCTCCGCGTCAACCCGTCCCCTCCAGATGCGCTAAAGGAAAAGTAGCAATTCGGCGTTGGCAGGCAGCATGGACGTCACCGCCGTGACTCGGCCCACGGACACCTTCGCGCACACGCCGCAGCAATAGCGGGCACCAATCCAGAGCCCGCGCGACGCGCTGACGTGCCCTCAGACGCCTCCGCACACCGCCCGACCCACCCCAAGCGCCCCATGGACCCTGGCCGGCCACGCCCAGAGCCGGCGAGCGCCGTCGTCCACCGCTCTGCACAGGCCCTGAGACGCGGAAAGTCCCGGCCAGGATCACCTGACCGGGACTTTCCGAAGGCCTTCCGACTCGGAAGTCGAAACCCACTTCACGCCCGCAGCGCGCGGCGGGCGGTCAGCCCTCCGCGATGACCATGGCCGAGGCGATGCCGGCGTCGTGGGAGATGCTCAGGTGCCAGGCGGTGATGCCCAGCGCGTCCGCGCGCGCCGCGACCGTGCCCGTGATCTCGACCTCCGGCGGGCCCCCGACGACGCGGTGCACCGTCGCGTCGTGCCAGCGCATGCCCGCCGGGGCGCCCAGCGCCTTGGCGATGGCCTCCTTGGCGGCGAACCGCGCGGCGAGCGACGCGGGCGGCAGGTCCCGCTCGGCGGCCGTGAACAGCTTCTCGCGGAGCCGGGGCGTGCGCTCCAGGGTCTCCATGAACCGTGCGACGTCCACGACGTCGATCCCCACGCCCTTGATCATGCGCCCACCCTACGGGGGCCGTCCTCCCTCCCGGTCCCCCCACCAGGCGATCTCACCACCACGAGCAGGTGGTCCTGGCTCGTCCGGGAGACCGGACGAACCAGGACCACCTGCTCGGCGTCCGACGGTGCGGCGGAGGACTACTCGACCGTGACCGACTTCGCGAGGTTGCGGGGCTGGTCGACGTCGAGGCCCTTGGCCGTGGCGAGGGCCATCGCGAAGATCTGGAGCGGGACGACGGCCAGCAGCGGCGAGAGCAGCGTGGGCGACTCGGGGACCCAGAAGATCTCGTCCGCGTAGGGGCGCACGGCGTCGTCCCCGTCCTCCGCGATGACGAGCGTGCGGGCGCCGCGCGCCCGGATCTCCTGGATGTTCGAGATGACCTTGGAGTGCAGGCCCTCGCGGCCCGTCGGCGACGGCACGACGACGAACACCGGCTGCCCCTCGTCGATGAGCGCGATCGGGCCGTGCTTGAGCTCGCCGGCGGCGAAGCCCTCGGCGTGGATGTACGCGAGCTCCTTGAGCTTGAGCGCGCCCTCGAGCGCGACCGGGAACCCGACGTGGCGGCCGAGGAAGAGGACGGACGTCGCGTCCTTCATGGAGCGGGCGGTCGCACGGACGTACTCGCCGCGCTCGATGACGGTCTGGATCTTGCGCGGCATGTCGCGCAGGTCCTCGAGGATCGCCGAGATCTCGTCCGGGAACTTGTTCCCGCGCAGCTGCGCGAGGTAGAGGCCCAGGAGGTAGGCGGCGGTGATCTGCGACAGGAACGCCTTGGTCGAGGCGACTGCGATCTCCGGACCGGCGTGCGTGTACAGCACCGCGTCGGACTCGCGCGGGATGGTCGACCCGTGCGTGTTGACGATGGAGATGACCTTGGCGCCCTGCTCGCGCGCGTGGCGCACGGCCATGAGCGTGTCCATCGTCTCGCCCGACTGCGTCACCGCCACGACGAGCGTCTTCTCGTCGACGATCGGGTCGCGGTAGCGGAACTCGTGCGCGAGCTCGACCTCGACGGGGATGCGGCACCAGTGCTCGATCGCGTACTTGGCGACGTGGCCCGAGTACGCGGCCGTGCCGCACGCGACGACGATGATCTTGTCCACCGACCGGAGCACGGCCTCGTCGATGCGCACGTCGTCGAGCACGAGCTTGCCCGACGGGTCGGTCCGGCCGAGCAGGGTGTCCGCGACGGCGTGCGGCTGGTCGTGGATCTCCTTGTCCATGAAGGACGAGAAGCCGCCCTTCTCCGCGGCGGCCGCGTCCCAGTCGACCGTGTACCGCTTGGCCTCGGCGGGGTTGCCGTCGAAGTCGGTCACCTCGACCGACGTCGGGGTGATCGTGACGATCTGGTCCTGCCCGAGCTCGAGCGCCTCCTTGGTGTGGGAGATGAACGCCGCGACGTCGGAGCCCAGGAAGTTCTCGCCGTCGCCGATCCCGACGACGAGCGGGGAGTCGTGCCGCGCGCCCACCACCGTGTCGGGCGAGTCGGCGTGCACGGCCAGGAGCGTGAACGTGCCCTCGAGGCGCCGGGCCACCTGCCCCATCGCGAGCGTGAGGTCCTTGGTCTCGCGGTAGGCGCGCGCGAGCAGCTGCGCCGCGACCTCGGTGTCCGTCTCGGACCGGAACTGCACGCCCTCGGCGAGCAGCTCGGACTTGAGGGTGGCGAAGTTCTCGACGATCCCGTTGTGGATGACCGCGAGGCGGTCGTCGTCCGCGAGGTGCGGGTGGGCGTTGGTGTCCGTCGGGCCGCCGTGCGTCGCCCAGCGCGTGTGGCCGATCGACGCGGTCGCCGCGGGGAGCGGGTGCAGGTCGATCTCCTCGACGAGGTTCGCGAGCTTGCCCGACTTCTTGGCGAACGCGACGGCGTCGATCCCGGGCGCGACGAGCGCGACCCCGGCCGAGTCGTAGCCGCGGTACTCGAGCCTGCCGAGTCCTTCGAGAGCGACGTCGAGGGGTCGCCCCGAGGCCTCTCCGACCATGGTTCCAGGGCCTACGTAGCCCACGATTCCGCACATGGTGATCGAGTCTATCCACGGACGCGGACCCCTCCGCGGGCGCACGATCCCGCGGTTTTTCGTCAGGCCCGCTGCCAAAAGCACCCCGCGCGCGTACGGCGCCGCGTCCGGCGAGGCTGGGTCTCGTGCCCACCGTGCGGATCGGACTCTCGGGATGGCGCTACGCCGACTGGCGCGGCCCGTTCTACCCCGCCGGCCTGCCCCAGCGCCGCGAGCTCGAGCACGTCGCGTCGGTGTTCCCCGCGGTCGAGCTCAACGGGTCCTTCTACTCGCTGCAGCGGCCGTCCTCGTTCGCCGCGTGGCGAGAGCAGACGCCGGCGGGGTTCACCTTCGCGGTCAAGGGCCCGCGCTTCGTCACCCACATGAAGCGCCTGCGGGACGTGCGCACGCCCCTCGCCAACTTCTTCGCGAGCGGCGTGCTCGCCCTCGACGACCGGCTCGGTCCCGTGCTGTGGCAGCTCCCCGCACGCACGGCCTTCGACGCCGGGCTGCTCGACGAGTTCCTCGCCCTCCTGCCCCGGTCGACGGCCGAGGCCGCCCGGCTCGCCCGCGAGCACGACGACCGCCTCCGCGCGCCTGCCTGGACCGAGGTGGGCGCCGACCGTCCCCTGGTCCACGCGCTCGAGCCGCGCCACGCGTCGTTCGCGAGCGCCGAGGCGCTCGACGTGCTCCGACGCCACCGGGTGGCGTTCGCGATCTCGGACGGCGCGGGGCACTGGCCGCTCGTGGAGGCGGTCACGAGCCGCCTCGTGTACGTGCGCCTGCACGGCGACACCTCGCTGTACACGAGCGGCTACCGGCCGCACGTCCTCGACGCGTGGGCCGCGCGGGTGCGGGGCTGGTGCGAGGCCGGCCACGACGTCGAGGTCTACCTCGACAACGACGTCCACGCGCACGCCCCGGCCGACGCGCTCGCCCTCATGTCCCGCCTCCCGGGCGTCGCCCTGCCCGGGACCGGCCCGACCCCGGAGCCCGCACGCGGCGGGCGGCGCGCACGGTCCCGCGACGCCACGCGCTGAGCCCGGGACGCGCGTCCCGGCACGGGTGGAGCCCGCCCGGCCCGGGCGGCACCCGACGTCCCCGGCTGGCGGGCCGTGCGCGGGCACCCGCACGCATCCGGCAGAATCAGGCGGGTGCCCTCCCCCGTCGACGACCCGTCCGACCTCCTGCCGGCCCACCTCGCGGCGCCGTCGTCGTCCCCGTACGTCGACCTCGACCGGGCGGTGTGGAGCCGCCTGTCGGAGTCGACGCCGCTCCCGCTCACGGACGACGACGTCACCCGGCTCCGCGGCCTCGGCGACCCCATCGACCTCGCGGAGGTCGACGCCGTGTACCGCCCGCTGTCGCGCCTGCTCAACCTCTACGTGACCGCGACGTCGGGGCTCCACGAGGCGACGTCGACGTTCCTCCGGGAGGAGACGGGCAACACGCCGTACGTCATCGGCGTCGCGGGCTCGGTCGCGGTGGGCAAGTCCACGACCGCGCGCGTCCTGCGCGAGATGCTGGCCCGCTGGCCCGAGACGCCGCGCGTGGAGCTCATCACGACCGACGGCTTCCTCTACTCCAACGCGGAGCTGGCGCGCCGCGGCCTCATGGACCGCAAGGGCTTCCCCGAGTCCTACGACCGGCGCGCGCTCATCCGCTTCCTGTCCAAGGTCAAGGCGGGCCACGCCGAGGTCAAGGCGCCCGTCTACGACCACCTCACGTACGACATCGTCCCCGGCGCGGAGGCGGTCGTGCGCAAGCCCGACGTGCTGGTCGTCGAGGGGCTGAACGTGCTCCAGCCGGCCCGGCCGAGCGCGCACGACGAGTCCACGGTCGCGGTGTCCGACTTCTTCGACTTCTCGATCTACGTCGACGCGCGCACGCGCAACATCCGGCAGTGGTACGTGGACCGGTTCCTCGCCCTGCGCCGTACCGCCTTCGCCCGGCCCGAGTCGTACTTCCGCCGCTACGCCGACCTCACGGACGAGCAGGCGGTCGAGAAGGCGAAGTCGATCTGGGACGCGATCAACGCCCCGAACCTCGAGCAGAACATCCTGCCGACGCGGGGTCGCGCGACGCTCGTGCTCACCAAGGGCTCGGACCACTCGGTCCAGCGGGTCCGGCTGCGCAAGCTCTGACGCGCGGCCGACGGGTGCCCCGCGGACTCACGAGGCGCGCGGTGCCGCGCCCGGCCGGTTCTCCGAGGTGCTCGGCTCGTCCGCGGTCTCCGGCGCCGGGGACGCCGGGCCCTCGGCCTGCGGCAGCTCGCCCTTGCGGCGCGCGCGCATCATGAGCACGCGGTCGATGACGAACCCCGCCGCGATCCCCAGGACGACGCCCACGACCATCGCGAGGAGCGGTTCGTGGCCCAGCCACTGCGCCGCGACGAGGCCGATGAGGACCGAGTACACCGCCCAGGTGACGGCCGCGATCCCGGAGAACGCCATGAACCGGCGGCGCGGGTAGCCCACGGCGCCGGCCGTCATGTTCACCGCGACGCGCCCGACGGGGATGTAGCGCGCGGCCAGGATGAACGACGCCCCACGGTGGGCGAGGGCCCGCTCCGCCCACGCCACGGCCTTGCGGCCCCGTGGTGAGCGCAGGAACCGGACGCGGTCGGTGCCGATGGCGCGACCGATCGAGAACGCGATCTGGTCGCCGGTCCACGCGCCGGCGGCGGCCACCAGGAGCACGAGGAGCAGGTTCGGCTCGCCGGTCGCGTGCGCGGACACGGCGAGCGTGATGACGACGGACTCGCTCGGGATGGGCGGGAAGAACCCGTCGATCGTCGCGAAGCCGAACAGCGCGGGATAGATCCACGCGGACGCCGCGAGGGCGAGAATCCAGGTCTCCAGATTCTCCAGGAAGGTCGACACGGCGTCGGGCAACGGCGTCCTCGTTCGTCGGCTGGCGGGGAGGCCAGGCGGGCGGCGGCGGCAGGTCGGGCGTCCTGCGCCACGACAAGCCTACGGAGCGTGACGACGTCGACCATCAGGGAAACCCCCGGTTCGCCCCTGAGGATTCCCGCCCGGCAGCGCCGCGCCCGGTGACGAGTCTTCCGCGTCGCGGCGCGCGGCGTCGTCATCCCGACGAACGACTTCCCGCAGCGGGGGCGTACGTCGTGAGGACCAGGACCTTCCCCGGCTCAGGCGTCGCGGCGGCGCGGGCGCGGCGTGCCCCGCAGCGGCAGGGCGGTGCTCGGGTCCTCCGGCCACGCGTGCTTGGGGTAGCGGCCCCGCAGCTCGGCGCGCACCTGCGGGTAGCCCTGCACCCAGAAGGAGGCGAGGTCCGCCGTGACCGCCGCGGGTCGACCCGCCGGGGACAGCAGGTGCAGCAGGACGGGCACGCGGCCGTCCGCGACGCGGGGCGTGCTCGTCCAGCCGAACGTCTCCTGCAGCCGGACCGCGAGCACCGGCTGGTCCTGGTCGTAGCCCACCGCCACGCGCGACCCGCTCGGGACCTCGAGCCGCTCGGGCGCGAGCGCGTCGAGGCGCGCCGCCTCCGGCCAGGGCAGCAGACGGCGCAGCGCCCCGGCGAGGTCCGTGCCCCGGCCCCGGGCGACGGCCGGGAGGTCGGGCCCCAGCCAGACGTCGACGGCGTCCAGGAGCGCCTCGTCGCCGACGTCGGGCCACGGGTCGCCCAGCACCCGGTGCAGGAACCGCAGGCGGTCCCGGAGCCGGAGCGCGCCGTCGGACCACGGGAGGCCGTCCAGACCGTCCCGGCGCAGCCCGTCGCGCACGGTCGCCGCGAGCAGGTCCGCCGGCGGGTCCCGCCACGGCTCGCGCGCGAGCTCGATCGCGCCGAGCGTGGTGACCCGGGCGGCGCGCACGCGCCCGCCCGTCCACGCGGCGACGCCGCTCGTGCGCAGCGCGGGCGCCGCAGCGGCTCGCGCCGTCGCCTCGTCGACGGGCGCGGCGGACCGCACGACGGCGTCGGCACGGCCCGCCGTGCGGTCCACGTCCGCGACCGCGAGCCACGGCGCGCCCTGCAGCGGCGAGCCCGCGGGCAGGCGCGCGCCCGCCCCGGACACCAGGAGGTAGGTCTCTCCGCCGGGTCGCAGTCGGGCCAGCCGGTCGGGGTGCGCGAGCGCGACGACGTACCCGACGGCGGCGTCGTCGGTCAGCCGGGACCGTGCGGCGGGCCCCCCTCCCCGGGCGGAGCCGTCCTCGGCCGCGGCGGCGCGCGCCACCCGTTCGAGGCGGTCGCGCTGCGCGGCCCACGCGCCGGTCCCCGGGCCACCGCGCCGCGCCGCGCGCAGCGCCGCCGGCAGGTCGGCCCCGGGCACGCGCACGTCCTCCGAGAGCAGCGCCACGACCTCCGCGGCGAGCCGCGGGCCGACCTCGGGGACGGCGTCGAGCAGGGCGCGGGCGCGGCGCGGGTCGGCGGGCACGGAGGCGATCCGGCGCCCGAGCGGCGTCACGCCGTCGGGCCCGACGGCCCCCAGCCCCTGCAGCACCTCGCGGGCGGCCGCCCAGGCGGCCGGGGGCGGCGGGTCCAGCAGCGCGAGCCCCGCGCCGTCGGGAGCCCCCCAGCACGCGAGCTCGAGCGCGAAGCCGGTGAGGTCCGCCGTGCGGATCTCCGGCTCCGGGTGCCGCGCGAGGCGCGCGTGGTCGCCCTCCGACCAGCAGCGGTACACCGCCCCCGGGCCCTCGCGCCCGGCCCGCCCCGCGCGCTGCTCGGCGCCGGCCCGGCTGACCGCCACCGTCACGAGCCCAGGCAGCCCTCGGCGGACGTCCGTGCGGGGCTCGCGCGCGAGCCCCGCGTCCACGACGACCCGGACGCCCGGGACCGTGAGCGACGACTCCGCGACCGCCGTCGACACCACGACCCGGCGCCGCGGCCCGGGCTCGAGCGCCCGGTCCTGCTCGTGCGGGGGCAGGCGGCCGTGCAGCGGGCGCACGTCGACGTCCGAGAGCCCGCGCGCCAGCAGGCCCGACACGGTGTCCACCTCGCGCGCGCCGGGGACGAACACGAGCACGTCACCCGTGCGCTCACGCAGCGCGCGGTGCGTGGTGGCGACCACGTGGTCGAGCAGCGCGGGCGACGTGCCGCGGACGTCGGTGCGCGGACCGCGCGCGGGGCACCAGACGACGTCGACCGGGTGGAGGCCGCCCTGGACCTGCACCACGGGGACGCGCCGCGCTTCCCCGCCGAGCGCCTCCGCCGTCCGCCCCGCCTCGACCGTCGCGGACATCGCGACGAGCGCGAGGTCGTCGCGCAGGTTCTCGCGCACGTCCGCCAGCAGGGCGAGCGCGAGGTCGTCGTCCAGGTGCCGCTCGTGCACCTCGTCGAGCACGACGCCCGCCACGCCCGGCAGCTCCGGGTCGCGCTGGAGCCGGCGGACGAGCGTGCCGGTGGTGACGACCTCGACCCGGGTCCGTCGCGACGTCCGCGACTCGCCCCGCACCGTGTAGCCGACCGTGCCGCCGAGGTCCTCGCCGAGCAGCGACGCGAGCCGGCGGGCGGCCGCCCGGGCGGCGAGCCGCCGCGGCTGCGTCACGACGACGCGGCCGTCCGAGGCACCCTCCAGGGCCACCGCGAGGGCCGGCGGCACGAGCGTCGTCTTGCCGGTGCCGGGCGGTGCCTGGACGACGACGGCCCCCTCCGCGCGCACGGCGGCGACCACCTCGACCAGGTGACGGCCCACCGGCAGGTCGGGCGGTGCGGCGAGGAGCTGGGCGAGCGGGTCCATCCCGGTAGTCTCGCGCGACGACCCGCCGGACCCGAACCGCGGACGACGGCCCGGGCTCAGCCCGGGTGACCCGGGAGCCGCGCGACCCCGAGCGTGGACGCCAGCGTGCGCAGGTCCGCGGCGTCGACGTACAGCTCGCCGCGCAGGTGGTCGGTCTCGTGCTGGACGATCCGCGCCGCCCACCCGGTGAGCACGTCGTCGAACGGCTCGCCCGCCTCGTCCTGCCCGGTGAGTCGCACCGAGCGGGCGCGCGTCCGCTCCGCCTGCCAGCCGTGCACCGAGAGACAGCCCTCGAAGAACGTCCTGGTCTCGTCGCCGACGGCCTCGTACCGCGGGTTGACGAGCACCCGGAACGCGAGCGGGGGCCGCTCGCGCTCGTCGTCCGCGTCGGGTGCGCCGGGGTCCTCGACGACGGCGATCGCGAGGCCGATCCCGACCTGCGGCGCGGCGAGCCCCACCCCGGGCGCCGCGTGCATCGTCGCGCGCATCGCGTCCAGGAACCGGGGCAGCACGTCGCCGAGCTGCCCGGCGTACGGCACGGCCGGCGTCCGCAGCACGGGGTGGCCCGCCTGGACGATCGGCAGCACGCCGTCGTCGTACGCGTCGAGGAGCGCGACCACGTGCTCGCGCAGCCCCTCGTCGACCCCCTGCCGCACGCCTGCCGCCTCCCGGTCGGTCGTCCGCCCCGCCGCGCTCACAGCGCGAGCCGCTCGCGCACGACGCCCGCGAGCCGTGCGGCCACCGCGTCGGCCTGCTGCTGCGTCGCCGCCTCGACCATGACGCGCACGAGCGGCTCGGTGCCCGACGGACGCAGCAGCACGCGACCCGTCTCGCCGAGGGTCCGCTCCGCGTCCGCGACGGCGGCCCGGAGCTCCTCGTCGCTCGACGCCCGTGCCTTGTCCACGCCAGGGACGTTGAGGAGGGTCTGCGGGAGGCGCTGCACGACGCCCGCCAGGTCGGCGAGCTTCTGGCCCGTGGCCCGCACGCGCGCGGCGAGCTGGAGCGCCGTGAGCACGCCGTCACCCGTGGTCGCGTAGCGCGACAGCACGATGTGCCCCGACTGCTCGCCCCCGAGGCCGTACCCGTGCGCGCGCATCTCCTCCAGGACGTACCGGTCGCCGACCGCCGTCTGGACCGTCGTGATCCCCGCGTCGCGCATCGCGAGCAGGAGGCCCAGGTTGCTCATCACCGTCACGACGAGCGTGTCGTGCGGGAGCGCGCCCTCGTCCTGAAGCGCGAGCGCGAGGACGCCCATGATCTGGTCGCCGTCGACGACGGTGCCCCCGTGGTCGACCGCGATGCAGCGGTCCGCGTCGCCGTCGAACGCGACGCCGAAGTCCGCCTCGGACGCCACGACGACAGCCTGGAGCTGCTCGGGGTGGTTCGAGCCGCACGCGGCGTTGATGTTGCGGCCGTCGGGGCTCGCGTTGATGACCACGACGTCCGCGCCGGCCGCGCGCAGCGCCGCGGGGCCGACGTCGCTCGCCGCGCCGTTCGCGCAGTCGACCGCGATGCGCAGGCCCGCGAGCGGCTTGTGGTCCTCGTCCGCGCCGATGCTCGCCATGAGGTGCTCGACGTACGCCCCGCCCGCGCGCCCCGAGTCCGGGGAGATCCGGCCGACCGCGCCGTGCGTCGGACGCTGCCACTCCTGCCCGAGCAGGCTCTCGATCCGGTCCTCGACCGCGTCGTCGAGCTTGACGCCACCGCGCGCGAGGAACTTGATCCCGTTGTCCTGCATCGGGTTGTGGGAGGCCGAGATCACGACGCCGAAGTCGACGTCCATGGTGCTCGTCAGGTAGGCGACGGCGGGCGTCGGCAGCACGCCGACGTCCTTCACGTCGACGCCCGCGCTCGCGAGCCCGGCGATGAGCGCCGCGCCCAGGAACTCGCCCGAGACTCGCGTGTCGCGCCCCACGACCGCGCGCGGCCGGTGGCCTTCCTCCTGCCCGCTGCCGAGCACGCGCGCCGCCGCGACGCCGAGGTCGAGGGCGAGCTCGCCCGTCACGTTGCCGTTCGCCAGCCCGCGCACCCCGTCGGTGCCGAAAAGCCGTCCCATGGAAAGTCCTTCCTCGACCGGCCGTACGTCGACCGTACGACCGCCTGCCCTGCCCCGCCCTCGGCGGGCTTGGTCACCGTCCCTCACAAACGACGTCGGCCCCGGTGGACGAGGTCCACCGGGGCCGACGAGCGCACAGCGCGGATCAGCGCTTGGAGTACTGCGGTGCCTTACGAGCCTTCTTGAGACCGGCCTTCTTGCGCTCGACGACGCGCGCGTCGCGAGTGAGGAAGCCGGCCTTCTTCAGCGCGGGGCGGTTGTGCTCGGCGTCGATCGCGTTGAGCGCACGCGCGATGCCGAGGCGCAGCGCACCGGCCTGGCCGGAGGTGCCGCCGCCGCTGATGCGGGCGACGACGTCGAAGCGACCCTCGACGTCGACCAGCTTCAGCGGGGAGTTCACGAGCTGCTGGTGAACCTTGTTCGGGAAGTAGTCCTCGAGCGAGCGCCCGTTGATCTTCCACTGCCCGGTCCCGGGGACGAGGCGCACGCGCGCCACGGCCTCCTTGCGGCGGCCCAGGGCCTGGCCGGGGGCGGTGATGCTCTGGCCGCGGCCCGTGGGGGCGGCGGACTCGGAGGTGTAGGTGCTGGGCGTCTCGTCGCCCAGGGTGTCGGTGTCGACGGTGGTCTCGGCCACGGGTGGTGTCCTCGCGTCTCTCTGTGCGCTACGCCTGGGCGGCGATTACTGCGCGACCTGGGTGATCTCGAACGGCTTCGGCTGCTGCGCGGCGTGCGGGTGCTCGGCACCCGCGTAGACCTTGAGCTTGCCGAACTGGGCGCGACCGAGGGTGGTCTTGGGGAGCATGCCGCGCACGGCCTTCTCCACCGCACGCTCGGGGTGCTTGTCGAGCAGGTCGCCGTAGGGGACGGCACGCAGACCACCCGGGTAGCCGGAGTGGTTGTAGGCCATCTTCTGCTCGCGCTTGTTGCCGCTCAGGGCGACCTTGCCGGCGTTGATGACGATGACGAAGTCACCGCCGTCGACGTGCGGAGCGAAGGTCGGCTTGTGCTTGCCGCGCAGCAGGGTGGCCACGTGGGTGGCCAGGCGGCCCAGGACGACGTCGGTCGCGTCGATGACGTACCAGTCGCGCTGGACGTCGCCGGGCTTCGGGGTGTACGTACGCACGGTCGTAGCCTTCGTTTCTGTCTCAGAATGTCTTCTTCGGCCGCTGAAGCGTGCGGCCGAGAGGGCAGGTCGTTGCGCGGCGGGCTCGGTCGGCACCCGCTCCTTGGCCGGCAGCGAGTGGGCGCGCTAGCGACACGGGTGTCGTGAGATGAGCACAACGACTCACCAGACTACCCGCGGGTCGGGCCGCCGGTCAAAGCGGCCGGACGGGGATCCGGGCGCTCGCCCACGCACGTCGCGCAGCGGGCCGAGCGTGCGACGTGCACGCAGTCCGGGCAGTACAGGCGCAGCGTCCGGCAGCTCGGGTCCGCGCAGTTCTCGTACTTCGCCGTCGCCGCGCCGCAGCCGGTGCAGGACCCCAGCGGGGTCGACCCCGGGCCGAGCTCGACGTGCATGCGCTCGTCGAAGACGTAGAGCGAGCCCTCCCACAGTCCCTGCGACCCGAACGCCTCGCCGTACCGCACGACGCCGCCGTCGAGCTGGTAGACCTCCTCGAAGCCGCGGGCGGTCAGGAGCGCGGACAGCACCTCGCACCGCACGCCTCCGGTGCAGTACGTGACGACGGGCCGCTGCTTGAGGTCGTCGTAGCGGCCCGAGTCGATCTCGGCGACGACGTCGCGCGTCGTGGCGACGTCCGGCACGACCGCGCCGCGGAACCGCCCGATCTCGGCCTCGAACGCGTTGCGGCCGTCGAACATCACGACGTCGTCCCCCCGCTCGGCCACGAGGTCGTGCAGGGCCTGCGGGCTCAGCCGCGCGCCGCCGCCCACGACGCCGCTCGCGTCGACCACGACCTCGTCGGGGACGCCGAACGCCACGAGCTCGGGTCGCACCTTCACGGACAGGCGCGGGAAGTCGCGTCCGGTGCCGTCGGACCACTTGACGTCGATACCCTCGAAGCCGGGGTACTGCCGGGTCGTCTTCACGTACTGCTTGAGGTCCTCGACCGTCCCGCCCAGCGTCGCGTTGATCCCGTGGTGGGCGACGATCACGCGTCCCGTGAGGTTCCACCGCTCCCCCAGCGCCCGCTGCCAGAGCTGCACCGCGCGGGGGTCGGGCAGCGGCGTGAAGGCGTAGAAGAGCACGATCTTGTGGACGGCCATGCCCACCAGGATAGGGACCGCGCCGGCCGCCACCGGCACGCGGCGGCAGCCCCGTACGCGGCGGCTACCGCGCCCGCTGCACGCGCTCGACGTCCCAGACCGGCTCCGGCGCCTCGACGACCTCCCCGTCCCCGCGGAACACGAGGTAGCGGTCGAACCCGCGCGCGAACCAGCGGTCGTGCGTCACGGCGAGCACCGTGCCCTGGAACGCCGCGAGACCGGCCTCGAGCGCCTCGGCCGAGTGCAGGTCGAGGTTGTCCGTCGGCTCGTCGAGCAGGAGGAGGGTCGCGCCGTCGAGCTCGAGCAGGAGGATCTGGAACCGCGCCTGCTGGCCGCCGGACAGGGTCTCGAAGCGCTGCTCCGCCTGGCCGACCAGCTCGTACCGGTCGAGCGCGCGGCTCGCGCCCTCGCGCCCCATCCCCGCCCGGTGCCCGTCGCCGCGGTGGAGGATCTCCAGGAGGGTCCTCCCGCGCAGCTCCGGGTGGTCGTGGTTCTGGGCGAACCAGCCCGGCCGGACCCGCGAGCCGAGCACCGCGCGACCCGTGTGCGCCACGGGGTCGGGCCGGACGCCGTCGGACGTCGCGGGGTCGGGCACGACCCCGGGCTCGGGGTCGCTGCCGCCCGCCGCGAGGAGTCGCAGGAAGTGCGACTTGCCGGACCCGTTGGAGCCCAGCACCGCGACCCGCTCGCCGAAGAACACCTCGAGGTCGAACGGCTTCATGAGGCCCGTGAGCTCGAGCGACCGGCACGTCACGGCACGCTTGGCGGTCCGGCCGCCGGCGAGGCGCACGGTGACGCGCTGCTCGCGCGCGAGCACCTCCGGGGGGCCCGCCTCCTCGAACTTGCGCAGGCGCGTCTTCGCCGCCTGGTACCTGCTCGCCATCCCGTCGTTGTAGGCGGCCTTGGTCTTGAGCGTCTGCACGAGCTCGCGCAGCTTCGCGTGCTCCTCGTCCCACCGCCTCGCGAGCTCCGCCAGGCGCTCGCGCCGGTCCGCGCGCGCCTGCGCGTAGGTCGCGAACCCGCCGCCGTGCACCCAGACCGTCCCGCCGCCCGGCGTCGGCTCGAGCGTCGCGACCTGCGTCGCCGTGCGCGACAGCAGCTCGCGGTCGTGCGAGACGTAGAGCACCGTCTTGGGCGACGCGACGAGCCGCTCCTCGAGCCAGCGCTTGGTCGGCACGTCGAGGTGGTTGTCCGGCTCGTCGAGCAGCAGCACCTCCTCGGGCCCGCGGAGCAGCGCCGTGAGCGCCAGGCGCTTCTGCTCGCCGCCGGACAGCGTGCGCACGTCGCGCCACTGCGCCTTCTCGAACGGGACGGACAGGACCTCGTCGGTCACCTCGTCCCACGCCGTCTCGGCGTCGTAGCCCCCGACGTCGGCCCAGTCGACGAGCGCCTGGGCGTACCGGAGCTGGGCGGGCTCGTCGTCGACCGTCATGATGTCGTGCTCCGCCGCGGCGAGCTCGAGCGCGGCCTCCTTGACCGCTGCGGGCGCGAGCTCGACGAGCAGGTCCCGGACCGTGCGGTCGTCGTCGATCCGCCCGACGTCCTGCCGCATCACGCCCAGGCCGCCGCTGCGCACGACCGCCCCGCCGTGCGGCGCGACGTCGCCCGTGACGATGCGCAGGAGCGTCGACTTGCCGACGCCGTTCGGCCCGACGAGCGCGACCCGCGCGCCGTCCGCGACGCGCAGGCTCACGCCGTCGAGGAGAGTGCGTCCGTCGGGCAGGTGATACGTGACGTCGCTGAGGTCGAGGTGTCCCACGGCCTCATGGTCTCCCGGCCGGGCCCACCGGGTCACGCGGATTCCGCGCTCCCGGACCGCGCCGGCACCGCTGCACCCCGTGCACGACGGCCGCGGGTGCCGCCGGGCTCAGCGCCGACCGCCCCCGAGGAGCCCGCCCAGACCGCCCAGGAGGTCCCCGAGGCCGCCCCCGGACCCGCCCGAGCCGCCGCCCAGCAGCCCGCCGAGCAGGTCGCCCAGCCCACCGCCGCCGGCGCTCTCCGACGCCGCCGTGGAGGAGCCCGCGCCCGCGTCCTTGCCGCCGAGCTGCTTCGCGAGGAACGCCAGCGCGATCGGCGCGAGCGCGGGGAGCACCTTCGAGAGCAGACCCTGCTGGGTCCCCGTCGAGTCGGCGAGCTGCGCGACGACGGCCTCCTCGTTCGACCCGAAGACGTGGCGGACGATCTTCTCGCCGTCGGCCGTGTCCACGTCGTCGAGGTTCACCCCGCCCTCCACGAGCGACGGGTCGTGCTGCGTGAGCGCCTGGCCGAGCGACGCCGCGCCGGCCGGGTCCTGCGCGTTCGCCCGGAGCCCGCCCAGCAGGGCAGGGAGCGCCGCGCCGACGGCCTGCTGCGCCGTCGCCTCGTCGACGCCCAGCCGACCGGCGAGCTGGTCGAGCGGGATGGTGGACAGGATGTCGTCGATGCCGGCCATGGTGGTCCTCGGTTCTCGGGGTCGTTCGGGGAGGCCACGGCGCGCGCGACCCGTGCCACGGTACCGCCCGCGGCACGTCGGTGCAGGTCCGGGCGCAGATGCTGCGTCCGGCCGCGCGAGGTGCCACTGTGGACGCATGAGCGAAGACACCACCGGCACCAGCCCGGACCCGGAGACCGGCGCCGAGGGCGACAACGACCAGCTCCAGGCCGAGGACACGCTGCTCGACCGCGGCGTGGACGACGTGCTCGACGAGGGCTACTCCCCGCCCGACCGCCCCCGCACGAACCACTACGGCGAGACGCCGTGGGAGGAGGTGCACGGCGAGACCCTCGACCAGCGTCTCGCCGAGGAGGAGCCCGAGGACTGGGAGCGCGACCCGCTCGAGCGCCCCGACGACACCCGGTCGGGCCGCCTCGTCGCGGACCCTGACGCGCTCGACGGCCGCCAGAACGACACCTACGCCGACGACGAGGGCATCTCCGGGGGCGCCGCGGGCGCCGAGGAGGCCGCGGTGCACGTCGTCGAGGAGCCGTGACGGGCTAGCCCCTCGGCGGTCCGGCCTGGTCGCGCGACGCGCCCTCGTCCCAGACGTCCTCCTCGTTCCGGACGGCGCGGATCCGGTCGGCGCGGGCGGCGAGCTCGTCGTCGGGCGGGTACGTGACCTCCTCGAGCACGAGCCCGTGGGCGGGGACGACGCCGGCCCCCGCGTCGCGGCGTCGGCTCGCGAGGAGCTCCGCGGGCCAGGCGACGTCGCGTCGCCCCTCCCCCACCGCGAGCGACGCGCCGACGAGCGCGCGGACCATGTTGTGGCAGAACGCGTCCGCGCGGACGTGCGCGACGACGAGGCCCGCGTCGGGACCGTCGACCGGCCGCGACCACGACAGGTGCTGGAGCTCACGGATGGTCGTCGCCCCGGGGCGCGGCTTGCAGAACGCCGCGAAGTCGCGCACCCCGAGGAGCGGCTGCACGGCGGCGTCCATCGCGGCGACGTCGAGCGGGCGCCGGTTCCACAGGACCCAGGCGCGCCGCAGCGGGTCGCGCTGCGCCGGGTCGTCCGCGACCCGGTACGTGTACGCGCGGTGCAGGGCCGAGAAACGGGCGTCGAACCCGGCCGGCGCCGGCGCCGCGCGGTGCACGACGACGTCACCCGGCAGCACCCCGCCGAGCCGCGCGACGAGCGCGTCGCCGGGCGAGCGGTCGGAGCGCCCGGGCAACGCCTCCCACTGGTCCCGCGTGAGGTCGACGTGCGCGACCTGTCCCCGCGCGTGCACCCCCGCGTCGGTGCGCCCCGCGACGGTGAGGCGCGGCGCCGGCCCCCGCAGGAGCGTCGCGAGACCGTCCTCGACCGCGCCCTGGACCGTCCGCAGCGCCGGCTGGCGAGCCCACCCGGCGAAGTCCGTCCCCTGGTAGGCGAGGTCCAGGCGGACCCGCACGACGTCGTCGGGCAGCGCGTGCCGCCCCGTGCCGTCGGCAGGGGCGGACTCGGGGGCGTCGGGGGCCGGGGCGTCGCTCACGGGAGTTCACCGTAGTCGCCCGGCCGTGCGGCACGCGCGTCGTCGTGCCTACGCTGCCGCCCATGACCGGCGACCGCGCAGACGTCCGCACCCTCGCCGTCGACTGCGGAGGCGGCGGGATCAAGGCCAACGTGCTCGACGCGTCGGGCACCGCCCACGCCGCCGCCGTCCGCGTGCCCACGCCCTACCCGCTGCCCCCCGAGCTGCTGGTCGAGACGATCGCGGAGATCGCGGCCACGCTGCCGCCCGCCGACCGGGCCACCGTCGGGATGCCCGGCATGATCCGGCGCGGGGTCGTCGTGCACACCCCGCACTACGTCACCCGCAGCGGACCCCGCTCGCGCGTCGACCCGGCGCTCGTCGAGGCATGGACGAGCTTCGACGTCCAGGCGGCCGTCGCCCGGCGGCTCGGCGTGCCCGCGCTCGTGCTCAACGACGCCGAGGTGCACGGTGCGGGCGTCGTCGCGGCGTCCGGGCTCGAGCTCGTGCTGACGCTCGGGACGGGCCTGGGCTCGGCGCTGTTCCACGGCGGGCGGCTCTCGCCGCACCTCGAGTGGTCGCGCGCCCCGGTGCGGCGCGGCACCACCTACGACGAGTACGTCGGCGAGCCGGAACGCCGCCGGCTCGGCAACGGGCTGTGGTCGCGGCGCGTCCTCGCGGTCGTCGAGGGCCTGCGGCCCGTCTTCTGGTGGGACCGGCTGTACCTGGGCGGCGGGAACTCGCGGCAGATCGCCCCGAGCGTCCTCGATCGCCTCGGCGACGACGTCGTGGTCGTCCCCAACTCCGCGGCGCTCGTCGGCGGTGCACGCGCCTGGGACCTGCCGCCGGCCTGACCGTCTCAGCGCTCGACGGCGCGGCGCGGGGCGACGCCCGCAGGCGGCGCCCCGTCCGCCCCGGGGGCCGGACGACCCGCCGCGACCGCGCGGTGGGCGTCGAGCAGGGCCCGGTTGAACGCGACCGGCGCGTCGAGGCTCACGAGGTGCCGCGCGCCCGGGATCACCACGAGCCGCGCGGGCGCTCCCCCGCGCCGGGCCGCCTCGACGAACCCGCGCTCCCCGAACCGGAAGTGGTCCCACCGCCCGTTGACCACCCACACGGGCGAGTCCGCGGCGGCGAGGGCGGACACCGGGTCGACCGCCTCGACCTCGCGCAGGATCGCGCTCATCACGTCGAGTGCGAAGCCGCCGGCCGCGAGGTCGGCCGCGGCCTGCGGCGTCAGCGCCCGGTCGACGAGCGCCTGGTTGAGCCCCGCTCCACCGTCGGGCAGGCGCTCGATGCCGCGCGCGACGAGGAGCCAGCCCCCGCGCAGTCGGGTGGCGGGCGGTGTCGAGCAGGCGGCGGCCACGAGGCCGACGACGCGCTCGGGGTGACGAGCCCGTGCCTCGATCGCGACGTAGCCGCCGAGCGACAGCCCGACGACGAGCGCACGCCCGCCGAGCTCGTCGATCCCGGACGCGACGGCCTCCACGGCACCGTCCAGGGTGAACGCCTCGCCCCGCCGCGCCCCGTGCCCCGGCAGGTCCACGGCCAGCGCGTCGACGCCCGCGCGGCGCAGGGCCGCGAGCTGGTCGCGCCACATCGACCGCGACGTGCGCGAGCCGTGCACGAGCACGACGGGCGGCCACGCCGCCAGGGAGGAGTCGACACTCGTCACGTCTCGACCGTAGGCCCTCCCTGACGCGAGATCGACCCGGACGTCGCGACGTCGACCTCCCGAAGGTCGATCTCGGCCGTACGGGCCGATCTCGCACCCACCTTCGCGGCCGCACGCACACCGACGCCGGCAGGGCGG
>NZ_JBGNYC010000041.1:0-40817 GCF_051844275.1 Cellulosimicrobium sp. CpK407 | reverse complement strand
GCGACCCCGCAGGTCGAGGAGGTGCGGTCCAAGACGGTCGTGCTGTCCTGGGACCCGCCGAACAACAACGGCGCCGAGATCACCGGCTACACCGTGCGCTCCCAGAACGGCTACGAGAAGGCCTGCGGCACCACGACCTGCACCCTCGACGGCCTCACCAACAACGTCAAGTACACCTTCACCGTGTTTGCGACCAACGCCGTCGGCGACGGACCCGCGTCCCCGCCCTCGGCCGAGGCCCGCCCCGACGAGAAGCCCGACCCGCCCGCCGCGCCCACCCTCGAGTTCGGCGACCAGTCCTTGACCGTCACTTGGACCAACAAGACCTACACCGACCGCTCGCCCATCGAGACCGTCAACCTGGAGATCTCCCCGGCACCGCCGAGCGGCGCCATCCAGATGCAGTCCCTCACCGGGAACCAGACCGTCTGGACCGGGCTGAAGAACGGCGTCGCGTACCGGGTGCGCGTGCAGGCCGTGAACCTCGCCCCCGACCCCTCGGAGTGGGGCGACTACTCCGCCGAGGAGATCCCGGCGGGTCTGCCCGACGTCCCGAAGACGCCCAGCGCGACGCGCGCCTCCGACTCCCCGCTCAACGGCGGGTCCATCGACGTGTCGTGGGAGCCGCCGTTCGAGAACGGCGACGCGATCAAGGCGTACAGCCTGCAGCGCTACAAGAACGGCGCGCGCGACGGCGCGCCGACCTCTCTCACGGGGACGAGCCACAAGGCGACCGGGCTCGACAACGAGTCGTCCTACACGTTCACCGTGACGGCCGAGAACAAGGCGGGCGTGACGGCGGAGAGCCCGCAGTCCGCCGCGGTCGTGCCGTACGGCCGTCCCGAGGCGCCGCCGAAGCCCACCGTGCAGAACGTCGGGTCGTCCTCGCAGGACAGCGGCATCCCGCGCGTCTCGTGGGGAGCCGCCGACGCCAACGGCAGCCCGATCACGTCGTACACGGTCAAGGCCACTCCTGGTGGGACGACCAAGCAGGTCAGCGGGACCTCGGTCGACTTCACCGACCTCGCACCCGGGTCGTACACGTTCACGGTCGTCGCGACGAACAACGGCGGCACCTCGACGTCCAGCCCCGCGTCGGCATCCATCAACGCCTACCAGAAGCCTGGCGTGCCAGGCGTCACCGCGACGAAGTCGAGCGGCACCGCGGGAACGTTCACCATCACCGCCCCGTCCTCCAACGGCGGCAACACCATCTCGCGGTACGAGTGGCGGCTCACCGGGACCCAGAACAAGACCGGCACCACGACGAGCGTCGCGATCAGCGGATACTCGCAGGACGTCTACCTCGACGCGCGGGCGTGCAACGCCGCGGGGTGCGGCGACTGGAGCGCGAAGAAGCGGATCCAGACCGACGCCCCGCCGCCGCCCCCGGACCCGCGGGCGTGGGTGGTCCGCGGGCCACGTTCCGACGTGTCGGGCTGCGTCGGGTCCATGTGCACCCAGTTCCGCGTGCAGGCCAACGCGGACTTCCCGTCGGGCTCCTACACGTTCGAGTGCTTCTGGGACGGCAACAGCGTCTCCGGCAACAGCTACACGCGCCAGCTCAATGCCGGCAGCTACGTCGACCTGCCCTGTGTCCTCGGCAACCCGTACGGCACGCAGCGCACCGCGCAGGTCTGGGTGAGCATCTCGCCCGCCAACGGGATCACCGTCGAACGCCGGTCGTGGCCGATCTGGTGATTCACGGTCGAGGACGCGACGATCTGCCGTCGGCAGATGAGCCCACGGCAGATCGTCGCTCCTCCGATCCGCGCCGGGGCGCACGCTGGTCGCATGACCACGCACCCGACCCACCACCAGACCGGTAACCCGCTGGGCGAAGCCCGGAGACCGCACGCGGAGGCCGCCGCCCCGGCGTCGTCGTCCTTCGACGACCAGCTCACGACGCGCCTGCTGCACCAGCGCATCGTCGTCCTCGGCTCGGCCGTGGACGACGCCGTCGCGAACCGTCTGTGCGCGCAGCTCCTCCTGCTCTCGGCGGAGGACCCGCGCGCGGACGTCGCGCTGTACATCAACTCCCCCGGCGGCTCGGTGAGCGCCGGGCTGGCGATCTACGACACGATGCGGCTCATCCCCAACGACGTCTCGACCGTCGCGATGGGCTTCGCCGCGAGCATGGGGCAGTTCCTGCTGTGCGCGGGGACGCCGGGCAAGCGGTTCGCGCTGCCGCACGCGCGCATCATGATGCACCAGCCGTCGGCGGGCATCGGCGGCACCGCCGTCGACATCGCGATCCAGGCCGAGAACCTCGTGTACACCAAGGGGCTCATGCACCGGCTGACCGCGGAGAGCACCGGCCAGAGCGTCGAGACCATCGCGGACGACTCCGACCGCGACCGCTGGTTCACGGCGCAGCAGGCGCTCGACTACGGCATGGTCGACCGGATCGTCGAGTCCGTCGACGACGTCCGTCCCGCCCGCGCGGCCCGGAAGGTGGGACTGTGATGGCGAGCTACACGATCCCGACCGTCGTCGAGAAGACCCCGCTCGGGGAGCGCGCGTTCGACGTCTTCTCCCGCCTCCTGTCGGAGCGCATCGTCTTCCTCGGCACGGAGATCGACGACGGCGTCGCGAACGTCGTCATGGCGCAGCTCCTGCACCTGGAGTCGGACGCCCCGGACCAGGAGATCGGCCTGTACATCAACTCCCCCGGCGGCTCCGCGACCGCGCTCATGGCGATCTACGACACGATGCAGTTCGTCCGCTGCGACGTGTCGACCATCTGCATGGGCCAGGCGGCCTCGGCCGCGGCCGTGCTGCTGGCGGCGGGGACGCCGGGCAAGCGGTTCGTGCTCGAGCACTCGCGCGTGCTGCTGCACCAGCCCTCGGGCGGCGGCGAGGGCACGATCTCCGACCTGTCGATCCAGGCCGAGGAGATCCTGCGGATCCGGTCCGAGACGGAGGAGGTCCTGTCGCGTCACACGGGGCAGACCGTCGAGCGCCTGCGCGCGGACACCGACCGTGACCTCGTGCTCACGGCGCGCCAGGCCGTCGAGTACGGCGTCGCGGACGCCGTCGTCACGTCGCGCAAGCTCGCCGCGGCGGCCTGAACCCGGGTCGAGCGCTGCGTCCGCGGTCGACGGACGCGTCCCGGGACGCATCTCTCGGCCGCAGACGCAGCACTCGCGGTGCGCTGCCGCACGGGGCCTACCCGCGTCGCCGGAACCAGGAGCGTCGACGCGGCTCCTGCGCGGGCTCGGCCGCCAGGCCCGGTTCCTCCGTCGACGCGGGCTCTCCGGGTTCCGGCACCTCGGCAGCGTCCGGGTCGGGGACATCGGCGGTGTCCGCGTCGGGCACGTCGGCGGTGTCCGCGTCGGGCACGTCCGCGGAGTCCACGTCAGGGTCGACGGCGGTGTCCGCGCCGGGCGCGTGGGCGTCCGGATCCGCTGCTCCCGGCTCGGGATCGTGCGCCGGCGCGGACACCGCGCGCCCCGTCGCCGCGATGCCGGCGATGCGGCCGCGCTCGTCGAACCGGACGGTCACGCTCCCGTCGGGCAGGGCGAGCTCGACCGCGCCGTCGCCCTGCGCCGTCCGGAGCCCGCGAGCGACGGCGTAGGACGCGACGGCGCGCCGGTGGTCGACGACCGTCACGGACAGCAGGCCTTCGCTCAGCACCCGCACGACGCGCGGCACGCTCGGCGCGGGCAGCGCGAGATCGTCGGCGTCGAGGAGGAACCAGGCGCGCGTCCCGCCGCCGACGGGTGCGCTGTAGTGGGTCCAGGTCCCGGTGACGGCCTTCGCCGCGAGCGCGAGGCGGTACGGGAGGTCGTCGGTGAGCGGCAGCTCCGCCTCGGTCGCCTCGCGCAGGCCGGTCTCGCGGGTCTTCTCGGCGGCGCGCAGCACGTCGTCCGGGAAGTCGTTGACGTTGTTCCACGCCCACATCCAGCTCCCGGGGCCGGGCGCGGCCGTGCCGAGGAACTGGAGCCGGCACGTCGTCGTCCCGCCGTCCGGTGCGGTGAAGGTGAACGTCCCCGTGGCCATCTCGGCGCCCCACGCGTCGTCGCCGTGGCGGTCGACGAGGTGGAGCTGGTGCTCGTGCGAGAGGAACGCGGCGTCGTCGACGAGCTCCTGGAGGGCCGGGGCGGTCTGCTCTGCCGTGCCGTGCGCGGTCTGCGGCTCCGTCATCCCTCGACGGTAGCGGCGCCCGCCGCGCCGCGCCGGGGCGCGACACGCGGTGCCGACCAGGAGCCGGCCAGGTGCGGGCCCCGTGCCGGCCGCGCGTCAGCCGGTGCGGCCGGCCCCGCGGGAGTCAGGCCGCGAGGAGCAGCACGTCGGCGGCGCGCACGGTCGCCCGCGCCGCGAGCGTCGTGCGCGCGACCGGGAGGTCGCGCACGGGTTCGCTGGCGGGTGCGGGGTCCCGCGGCGCGGAGAGCGCACCGCGCTCCCGGACGGAGGAGAGCACGCGCACGGGGGCGAGCGGGCGCAGCTCCTCCCCCGTGCGAGCCACGAGGTCCACGAGGCGCAGGCCGAGGGCGCCGCAGACGGCGGCCAGGACCTCGGACGACGCCTCCTTACGGCCGCGCTCCACCTCGGACAGGTAAGCGGTCGAGACCCGTGCGGCAGCCGCGACGTCGACGAGCGTCCGACCCTGCGCGAGCCGGGCCCGTCGGAGGATGCCGCCGATCACGTGGCGCAGGAGCGGTTCCGGCCGACCGCCCTCCCGGGACCGGGGGCTCGCCGGCACTCCGCCCGGCACTCCGCTCGGCCCTGCGTTCGGCACCGCGCTCGTCGCGTCCATGCGGTCACGCTACCCGCGCCCCGCCCGGGTGCCGAGGCACCCGGGCGAGGATCTGCTCCTGGCGTAAGGCCCGACGTCGGGCGCTCACCGGTCCGGGAGGGACGTCACCACCGCTCGAGCGACCACGCCATCTGCCAGAACCGGATCTCGTGGCGGCAGCTCAGCTCGAACGCGCGCTCCATGCGGGCGCGCTCCGCCTCGCCCGCGTCGGCGGCGAGCGCGTCGAGCCGCTCGCGCAGGTCGGCCAGGACCCCCTCGGTGCGCTCGGCGGCGTAGAACTCCCACCAGCCCGCGAGCGGGTGGTCGTCCCCGATCGCGCCGGGCGTCGTCTCGCGCTCGGCGAGCCAGAACCGCCGCGCCGACCAGATGTAGGTCCACGGGCACGGCAGGAGGGCGGCGAGCAGCACGCCGAGCGAGTCGCGGCCCGCGGCGAGCATGTGGTCGACGTACGCCTGCGCGCTCGGGGCGAGGCGGTTCGTCTGCGCGTCCTCGTAGGCCACGCCGAGGAAGTCGCACATCGCGTGGTGGGCGTGCGACTCGTCGTCGAGCAGGAACCCGGCCTTCTCGTGGAAGTACGCGGCCCACTCGCGGTCCGGCGCGAGCGCCATGCCGAGCCCGTAGCAGCGCAGGTACGCCGTGAGGTACTGGTGGTCCTGGCCGACGTAGTGCCGCACCGCGTCCGGCTCGACCGACCCGTCGCGCAGCCCGGCGAGGAACGGGTGGTCGTAGAACTCGTCGAAGAGGTGCGCGTACCGGCGCGCGAGGTCGACCGTGAAGCCGGTCTCCCCCGGCCGGACGAGCGCGGTCGGGTCGTCCGCGAGGACAGGGTTCAGGGTGATGGCAGCAGGCGTCGTCATGCCCACGTTCCTCCGCTCGTGCTAGCGAGATCAGGTTCGACGGGTCCGGGCGGCCGTACCGCTCGTCTCAGTCCCTCGGCCCGGTCGCCCGGGCGGGACGCCCCGCGTGGTTCGCGGCGACCCTAGCAAGGAAGCGCCCCGCGTGTCGGGACCGCCCGACGGCGTGGTGGAATATAGTTGTAGCGACAACAGTTGGAGCAGACATGACCACGAGCACCCCGGGCGCGCCGACCGACCGCCTCCTGTCCCCGTCCACGAGCATGGACGCCGTCACGCTGCGCGTCGGCGACCTCGAGCAGATGACGTCCTACTACACGGGCGCGTTCGCGCTGGCCCCGCTCGAGGAGCGCTCGCGCGGCACCGAGGTGCACCGCGTCCTCGGCCGCGGCACGACGCCCATGCTGCGCCTCGTGCACACGCCCGGTCTGCCCGCCGTCGACCGGCGTCAGGCCGGCCTGTTCCACACCGCGTTCCTGTTCGACGACGCCGCGAGCCTCGCCGCGACCGTCTACCGGGCCGCGCAGGACCGTCGCGGGGCGTTCGTCGGGTCGAGCGACCACCTCGTCAGCGAGGCGTTCTACTTCACCGACCCCGAGGGGAACGGGGTCGAGCTGTACACCGACCGCCCCCGCGAGACGTGGGTGCGCGAGCGCGGCCAGATCGTCATGGCGACCGAGTACCTGGACCCGAACGCGTACCTGCGCACGCACCTCGACCAGGAGACGTTCGACGCCGGGCCCGCGCTCGCCGGGCGGGTGGGGCACGTCCATCTCCAGGTCGGCGACATCGCGACCGCGCGCGACTTCTACGTCGACGCCGTCGGGTTCGAGGCCACGGTCACCGAGTACAGCGGCGCCCTGTTCGCGTCCGCCGGCGGGTACCACCACCACGTCGCGATGAACGTCTGGAACAGCGCCGGCGCCGGCCCGCGCGCCGCGAGCCTCGGGCTCGGCGACGTCGCGGTCACCGTCCCCGGTCGCGACGACCTCGACGCGCTCGTCGCCCGCCTGCGGGCCCGCGGCCTGCAGCACGCCGACGACGGCCGCTCCGTCGTCGTGCACGACCCGTGGGGCACGCGCGTCACGCTGGCCGTGCCCGGCACGACGACCGACGAGCTCCTGGCGCGATGAGCGCGGCCACCGCGCTCGTCGCCGTCCGCCCCGACCCGGGCCCGGCAGGACAGCCCGCCGCGGGGCCCGTCGTCGTGCTGCTGCACGGGTACGGCTCGCACGAGCACGACCTCGCGGGCCTCGGCCCGCACCTGGGCGCGCCGTGGGTCTCGCTGCGCGCCCCGCTCCCTCTCCCCCACGGCGGCTTCGCGTGGTTCCCGATCGTCACGCCGGGCGACCCCGACCCGGAGTCCGTGGCGCGCGCGACCGAGGCCGTCTGGGCGTGGGTCGACGCCGAGCTCGGCACCGACCGGCCGGTCGTCCCCGTCGGGTTCTCCCAGGGCGGGCTCATGGCGACCCAGCTCCTGCGCACGCGCCCCGAGCGCGTGGCGGCGACCGTCGTCCTCGGCGGGTTCGTCCAGGCCGCGGAGCAGCCCGCGGACGCCGCTCTCGCCGCGTCCCGGCCGCCCGTGTTCTGGGGCCGCGGGGCCGAGGACCGCGTCATCGCGCCGCACGCGATCGAGCGGACGACCGCGTGGTTGCCGGGCCGCACGACGCTCGTCGAGCGCGTCTACCCCGGCCTCGCGCACGGCATCGACGCGCGCGAGCTCGCCGACGTCCGCGCGTTCCTCGACGACGCCCTGGGGCGGACCGCCGCCTGACCGCAGGCGCGGGCGGCCGACCCGACGGCGGCGGCCCGGCCCGGCCCGGCCCGGCCCGGGGAGCGCACCCGACGCCGGGCGCGCACGATGGGAGCACCCACCCGTGCGCACCGAGGAGCCAGGCCGATGTTCCGCAGCCTCTTCCCGATCCTCTCCGTGGCCGACGTGGAGCGGTCGCTCGTCTTCTACCGCGACCTGCTGCGCGGGACCGTCGAGTACGCCTTCCCCGACGAGGGCGCGCCCGTGTACGTGAGCGTGCACGTCGGCGGCTCGCCGCTCGGGATCGGGCTCGACGACGGCACGATGCCCGCCGGCGTCGCGCGCACCGCGCTGTGGGTGTACGTCGACGACTGCGACCGGGCCGTCGAGCACCTCGCCGCGGCCGGAGTGCCGGTGCTCCAGCCGCCCACGGACCAGCCGTGGGGCGAGCGCGTCGCGCGCGTGCAGGACCCGGACGGCACCGTCGTGATCCTCGGCCAGGAGGCCGCGCCGCCGCCCGAGCCCGAGGGCCCGACCGGGCTCTCGTGACGTCGGTGCCCCCACCGGGACTCGAACCCGGAACACGCCGGGTTTAAGCCGGCCGCCTCTGCCAGTTGGGCCATGGGGGCGCGGCCCGAATCTACCGCGACCGCGGACCGAGCCGGGACGGTCGACGCCTGCCGAGGAGGCGCCGGACACGTCGGGACGCGACGAGGGGCGAGCCGCACCGGCGGCTCGCCCCTCGTCGTCGGGCACGGCTCCGGGGTCGCCCCCGGACGGCGGTCAGGACGCCTTGGCCGGGACCTTCTCGTCCGCGTCGGCGGAGACGCCCGCCTCGGCCGCGGCGGCCGAGCCCTGCGCGGTCTGCTTGACCGGCTCGCCGTCCTTCTTGGGCGGCACCGACGCGGCGCGGAACTCCGCGCGCGGGTCGTGCAGGGAGCCGAGCGACACGAGCTCGCGACCCAGGAGGAACTGCCCGATCCAGCCGATGAAGATGCGGATCTTGCGGTTGCCCGTCGGCATCGCCATGACGTGGTAGCTGCGGTGCATGAGCCACGCGAGCACGCCGCGCAGCTTGAACACGCCGAACAGCTCCGCGACGCCCTTGTACAGGCCGAGGGACGCGACCGTGCCGACGCTCTTGTGGCGGTACTCGACCGGCTTCTCGCTGTGCAGCTCGAGCGCGAGGTTGTCGGCCAGGCGCGTGGCCTCGCGGATCGCGTGCTGCGCGTTCGGGGGGCAGAACTTGCCCGGGTTGAGCACGTCCGGGACGGCGGCGCAGTCGCCCGCGGCCCACGCGTTCGGCACGACGTTGCCGTCGGCGTCGGCGACCTGGAGCGTCGGGAGCACCGTGACGCGGCCCATCTTGTCCACGGGGAGGTCGGACGCCTCCTTGATGACCGGGTTCGCCTTGACGCCCGCGGTCCACACGATCGTGTCGGAGTCGAACTCGACGCCCGTCGACGTGACGACGTGGCCGTCGACGCACGACGACAGGAACGTGTTGAGGTGGAACTCGATCCCGCGCTTCTTCAGCTCCTCGAGCGCATAGCCCGCCATGGGCTCGCTGAGCTCGGGCAGGATGCGCCCGGCGCCCTCGATCATGACGAAGCGGAGGTCCTTCTCCTCGATCGTCGCGTAGTTGCGGGTCGCGTAGCGCGCCATGTCCTCGATCTCGGCGATCGCCTCGACGCCCGCGAACCCGCCGCCCACGAACGTGAACGTCAGCATGCGGCGACGCAGCCCCTCGTCCCACGTGGACGACGCGACGTCCATGCGGTTGAGCACGTGGTTGCGGACCGCGATGGCCTCCTCCACGTTCTTGAAGCCGATCGCGTTCTCCGCGAGCCCGGGGATGGGGAGCGTGCGCGACACCGAGCCGAGGCCGACGATCAGATGGTCGTACGTGACCGAGTAGTCGTCGCCCTCCTCCGGGTGGATCGTCACGCGGCGCGCGGCGTGGTCGATCGAGACGACCTTGCCCTGGAGCACGTCGACGCCCTTGAGGGCGCGGCGGTGCGGCGCGACGACGTCGCGGCCGTCGATCGAGCCCGCGGCCGCCTCGGGGAGGAAGGGCGCGTACGTCATGTACGGGCGCGGGTCGACGACGACGATCGCCGCCTCGCGGCGACCGAGCTTCTTGCGCAGTCGGCGCGCGGCGTACAGACCCACGGAGCCGCCGCCGAGGACGACGACGCGGGGCACCTTGCGGGGCCGCGGCGAAGCGGTCTGGGCACGGCTGACCGAGGTCAGGTCATTCTGAGGCATGGTTCCAGAGTATTACCGGTTGCGGCACAGGCGAGCCGGAGCGTCCGTCAGACGGGCGTGACGCGCCCCACGCCCGCCCTGCGCACCGGGCAGACCCGACATTCCGCGCGGCACGGACGGCGCCGAACCCGGGGTCGCTCCCGACGGCGACCCCCGGCTGGGGAGCGATCCCGGGCTCGGCGCCTTTCCGTCAGCCGATCGCGCCGACGACGGGGGTCGGTCCCGTCGGTTGCGGCTGCGTGCCGCCCGCGGGCGGGGTCGGCGCGGGCTCGGGTGCCGTGCCCTCGGCCGGGTCCGTCGCGTCGCCGGACGGCGCGGGGTCGTCGGCGTCGCCGGCGCCCGGCTCGCCCGTGCCCGACGTCGCGTCGTCCGCCCCGACGCTGGAGGGCACCGCGGTGGGCGCCTTGAGGAACGGCCACGGCATCTCGCGCGTGCGCGTGCCCGTCGCCGGGACAGGGCGCCCGTCGCCGTCCGCGTACTCGACGTCCTCCTCCGCGACCGCGCGCAGCGGGTAGACGTTCCAGCGCTCGCGGCCGTCCGTCGAGAGCGTCGGCTGGAAGTACCACGCGCCCTCGACGTCCGGCACCGACCACGGGCCGTAGGCGCCCTCCTCGGTCACGGTGCGCACCTGGCGGCCGCGGTCGTCGAAGATCTGGACGTCGCGCACGGGGTCTCCCGCGGCGTCGTAGACGAACAGGTTGGAGACCTGCATCCCGTCGACCCACACGCCGTCGCCGCCCGGCCCCGAGGGGCCGCCGTAGGAGACGGGCTGCGTCCCGCCGCTCGCGTCGGCCCACCCCTGCTGGTAGCCGCTGTCCCACCCGGACACGGAGACCGAGGCGCTCGCCGCGGTGACGTAGAGCACGGTCGGGACCGCCGCGACGGCTGCCGCGACGGATAGCGGGCGCACGACCTTGGGCAGCCAGGTCGTGGGCAGCCAGCGACCCCGACCCCACTGGACGCTCACCACCACGGCGGCGAGCAGCACGACCCGTGCGGAGAGGTCCCGCGGCAGGACCGCGACCTGGTAGCCGCCGAGCAGCGCGAGCAGGAGCGTCGCCACGACCCAGCCGCGCAGGATCCACCACGCGGGCGTCAGGGTCCGCAGGAACTCCATGACGGAGGCCCACTGGGGCGTCGAGGTGACGGGCCGCCACAGGGAGCGCCACCCGGACGACAGGATCCCGCCGAGCACGAGCAACCGCCCGCGCAGCCCGATGCGGGGGCGGCGCGCGCCGCCCGGCGCGGCGACCGGCGGGAGCCCCGCCGCGGCGCGCAGCTCGGCGGCGTACTCGGCGGGCGGGCCGAAGAACGCGACGAGGTCGAGGCTCGTGTCGTCGGCGACGGCTCCGCCCGGGTCGGCCGGGCCGCCGACGGGCAGCGGACGAGCGGGACCACTGCGGCGCGGCAGCGCGCCCGGCGCGTCGACGACCGCCTCGGCGAGGTCGGCCTCGAGCCCGTCGGTGAGCTCCTCGACCTGCTCCGGCCGCAGGTCGGCGAGGTGCGCGCGCACCTGCTGCGCGTACGCGTGGACGTGCCCGTAGAAGGCCAGGCCCACGGGCGCCCCGGCGGGCTGCTGCGCGGGCGTCGTCGTGCTCATCAGGCGGCCACCTCTCCGGTCCGCAGCAGCGCGGACACGGTGCCCGCGAACGTCTGCCACTCCTTGCGGTGCAGGTCGAGCATCGCCCGCCCCTGCGCGTTGATCCCGTAGTACTTGCGGTGCGGGCCGGCGTCGGACGGCACGACGTACGTCGTCAGCGCCCCGCTCGCGTACAGGCGCCGGAGCGTCCCGTACACCGACGCGTCGCCGACGTCGTCCAGCCCCGCCGCGCGCAGGCGTCGCACGACGTCGTACCCGTACCCGTCCTCGGCCTCGACCGCCGCGAGGACCGCGGCGTCGAGCACCCCCTTGAGCAGCTGCGTGGTGTCCATCCGACCCTCCGTCGGGCGTGGCCCTGGTCCGTCCCGGCACTCGGCCCGCCGACACGACGGGCTCACGCGATGCACACTACCGCGCGATGCGCAGTACCACGCACACCGACACTCCGATGCTGGTCGAGGAGAAGCCGAACCCGGGGTCGCTCCCCAGGCCTCGGCGTGGGTAGGGAGCGACCCCGGGTTCGGCGGGCGGGTCAGGCGAGGGACCAGGCGATCCCGTCCAGGATGTCGTGCTCGCTCGTGACGACCTCGGTGAGCGAACCGCCCGCGGTGGCGACGTCGTCGCGCACGCGGCGCACGACCTCCGACCACACGAGCGCGCCCGCGCCGATGACGTCCACGCGGCCCGGGTGCATGAAGCCGAGCGCGGCGCGCTCGGCGCGCGAGCGGTGGAGCAGGTCGTCGCACGCCGCGAGGACCGCGTCGACCGGGAGCACGGCGCCGTCGATCCGCTCCCGCTCGTACCGTGCGAGGCCCAGCGCGTGGGCCGTCACCGTCGTGACGGACCCGGCGAGGCCCACGAGCGTCGCCGCCTCCCCCAGCGGGACGACGGCCGCCGCCTCGTCGAGCGCGGCCCGCACGTCGGCTCGGGCCGCGGCCTCCTCGTCCGCGGTCGGCGGGTCGGAGCGCAGGTGCCGCTCCGTCATGCGCACGCACCCGACGTCCATGGAGAACGCGGCGTCGGGCGTGGTCGTGCCGAGCACGAGCTCGGTCGAGCCGCCGCCGAGGTCGACGACCGCGTAGGGGCCCGGACGCAGCGCCGCGACCGTCGACGTCGCGCCGCGGAACGACAGCGCGGCCTCCTCCTCGCCCGAGACGACCTCGGGCTCCACGCCCAGCGCGGCCAGGACCCCCGCGACGAACTCGTCGCGGTTCTCGGCGTCCCGCGTGGCCGACGTCGCGACGAACCGCGTGCGCGTCGTGCCGAGCTCCGCGATCAAGTCGGCGTAGCGGCGCGCGGCGTCGAGCGTGCGCGCGAGCGCCTCCGGCGCGAGGCGGCCCGTGCGGTCGACCCCCTGGCCGAGCCGGACGACCTCCATGCGTCGGTCGAGGTCGACGAGCGTGCCCGCCGCCGGGTCGACGTCCGCGACGAGCAGGCGGATCGAGTTGGTGCCGCAGTCGATCGCGGCCACGCGCGAGGCGCCGGCCCCGGCAGGGGCGGGCGAGGGTGCCGTCGCGGCGAGCGCGCCCGGGTCACGGGTCAGGGGAGGGGTGGAGCCAGAGGTCATGCGACCAAGCGTGCCACGGCGTCAGCAGGTGCAGCGGTCGGGGCGCCAGACGTCGCGCACGCGCTCGAGCGCCTCGTCGCCCAGCGGGTTCACCCCGGGGCCGGCGGCCAGGGCGTGCCCCACGAGCACGTGCAGGCACTTGACGCGCGTGGGCATGCCCCCGGCCGAGATCCCGTCGATCTCCTCGACGTGGCCGAGCGCCTCGCGCTGCGCGAGGTAGTGCTCGTGCGCACGCCGGTACGCGGCGGCGAGCTCCTCGTCCTCGGTGAGGCGCTGCGACATCTCCTTCATGACGCCGTTCGCCTCGAGCGTCGACGCGGCCGCCACGGCACCGGGGTGCGTGAGGTAGAAGGTCGTGGGGAACGGCGTGCCGTTCTCGAGCCGCGGCGCGGTGCGGACCACGAGCGGGCGCCCGCACGCGCACCGCGCGGCGATGCCGACGACCCCGCGCGGGGTGCGCCCGAGCTGCTCCGCGAGGGTCTCGAGGTCGAGCTCGGTGACGACGGCGTCCGGGTCGTCGGCGGGGATGGCCAGGCGGGCGTCGGGCACGGGTGTTCCTTCGGGTCGGTCGGGCGCGTCGGGTCGACGCGTCACCCATTCTCCCCGCTCGACGGCGCCGCGCCGTCGCCGGCCGGGTCCTCGTCCGCGGGCGGGGACTCCTCGCCAGCCCCGTCGTCGGCCGCCCCGGCCCCCTCGCCCGTTCCCGACGACACCGGCTGCTCGCCCGCGACCTGCACCGACGCCCAGATCGCCTCGTACCAGGGCGTGCCGTCCTCGTAGCCCTGGACGGGGCCGTCGGTGATCGTCTGCCCGGTCTGCGGGTCGATGTCGTCGACGACGGTCTCCGGGTCGAGCACGCGCCACGGCCGCTCGCCCGGCATGACGAAGTTCAGGCGGTCCCGGGCCTCGCGCTCGACGTACGCCTGGTCGTCCCAGCGGTCCAGCTCGGACTGGAGGTCGTCGTGCTGGGCCTGCGCCTGCGCGAGGTCGTTGCGCAGCTCGCGCAGCTCCCCCGTCTGGTTGACGTACGCCCGCAGGGTGGGCAGCAGCAGCACCACGGCGAGCAGCACGACGACGGACAGCACGAGGGTCCGGACCGTCACGACCTCGGGAAGCAGGAAGCCGTACCGGCTGCGGCGCCGGTCCTCCGGCGCGGGGCCGGTGGCCCGTCGCGAGGGTGCCCGCTGCGCGCGCGTGGCGGGGCGACGCGCCCCCGCCGAGGCCTTCGCCCCGGTCGCGCGGCCCGTGGCCGCGCTCTTCCCGGACGTCGGCCTCGCGCCCGACGCGCCCTTCGGCGCGGCCGGCTTCGAGGCCGCGGGACGAGACGCACCGGACGCCGTCGAGCCGGACCGGGGCACCGGCTTCGACCCGGACCCGCGCGCAGGCCCGGTCCCCGGTCGCGCGGGGGCACCGGGGCGCGGAGGGCGGCGCGAGGACGGCATGGCCCGATTGTGCTGCCGCGACGGCCCCGGCCCCGGGAGCACGCGCGGTGCGTCCGCGAACGTGAGCCGATCGACACGACATCTTCACCCGCGGCCGTGACCCGCGGCGGGGTGCGGGTGCCCGCCCGGGCCCCGGACGCGCCGGAGCCCGGCGGGCCGACGAGCGGCCCTCCGGGCTCCGGGTGCCGGGTCGCCCCGGCGGCGTGCGTGACCCGAGGGTCAGCCCTGCACCGTCCAGCGCGGGAACGCGCCGCGACCGGCGTAGCGCGCGGCGTCGTCCAGCGCCTCCTCGATGCGCAGGAGCTGGTTGTACTTGTTGATGCGCTCGCCACGGGCGGGGGCACCGGTCTTGATCTGGCCGGCGTTCGTCGCGACGGACAGGTCGGCGATCGTCGTGTCCTCGGTCTCGCCCGAGCGGTGCGACACCATCGCGGTGAAGCCGTTGCGCTGCGCGAGCTCGACGGCGTCGAGCGTCTCCGTGAGCGTGCCGATCTGGTTGAGCTTGACCAGGAGCGAGTTCGCCGCCTTGAGCTCGATGCCCTTCGCGAGGCGCTCCGGGTTGGTGACGAACAGGTCGTCGCCGACGATCTGGACCTTGTCGCCGACCTCGGCCACGAGCTGCGACCAGGCGCCCCACTCGTCCTCGGACAGCGGGTCCTCGATGGAGACCAGCGGGTAGTCGCGCACGAGCTGCTCGTAGTACGCGATGATGTCGTCCGAGCTCGTCGCCTTGCCCTCGAACTGGTAGGCGCCGTCCTGGAAGAACTCGGTCGCGGCGACGTCGAGCGCCAGGGCCACGTCCTTGCCGGGGACGAACCCGGCCTGCTCGATCGCGACGAGGATCAGGTCGAGCGCGTCGCGGTTGCTCGGCAGGTTCGGCGCGAAGCCGCCCTCGTCGCCGAGGCCCGTCGCGAGGCCCTTGCCCTTGAGCACGGACTTCAGCGAGTGGTAGACCTCCGCGCCCGTGCGCAGCGCCTCGCGGAACGAGGACGCGCCGATCGGGGCGACCATGAACTCCTGGATGTCGACGTTCGAGTCGGCGTGCGACCCGCCGTTGAGGATGTTCATCATCGGCACGGGCAGGACGTGCGCGTTCGGGCCGCCGACGTAGCGGTACAGGTCCAGGCCGGCGCTCTTCGCGGCGGCCTTCGCGACGGCGAGCGAGACGCCGAGGATCGCGTTCGCGCCGAGCTTGCCCTTGTTCGGGGTGCCGTCGAGGTCGATGAGGGCGGCGTCGATGAGGCGCTGGTCCTCGGCCTCGAAGCCGATGAGCTCCGGGGCGATGTCGTCGATCACGGCGTTCACCGCGCCCTCGACGCCCTTGCCCAGGTAGCGGGACTTGTCGCCGTCACGACGCTCGACGGCCTCGAACGCACCGGTCGACGCGCCCGACGGCACTCCGGCGCGGGCGAACGTCCCGTCGTCCAGGACGACCTCGACCTCGACGGTCGGGTTTCCGCGGGAGTCGAGGATCTCGCGCGCTCCAACGGCTTCGATGCTGGCCACAGGTGCTCCTTCGGGGCAGGGCTGCGGGCGCTTCGAACGGTGGTGGCGGACCCGGGCAGGGAAACCCGGGACGCCGCGTGCGCGCCCGCGACGATGGTGGGTTTACGACCACAGCCTAGTGCCCGGATGTGACCTGCGCCGCTGCGTCCGGTCCGTGGGCCCCGGGTCGGGGACCTGCGCGACGACGATCGGGACGAACGTCCCGGTCAGGCCGTCCCCTCCGCGCGCCGCGTCTCGGCCGCGACGATCTCGCCCTCGACGCGCCGCAGCTCCCCGCGCAGCGCCGCCTCGGCGTCGAGCCCGTCCTCCTCGGCGCGCGCGACGAGGGCGAGCAGCTCGCGCCCCAGCCGCTCGTCCGCCGTCGTGCCCTCGTCGCCGACCGCGGCGGGCGCACCGCCCGACGGCGCCGCGAGCGCCGCGCCGACCACGTCGCCGAGGCCGCCGCGACCGGCGCGGGAGAGGACCTTCTGCGCGCGGGCGAGCGCGCCCTGGGTGTGCGAGATCCCCTCGAGCACGGACGTGCGCTGCTTCTCGGCCTTCTTGATCGCGTCCCACTGCTCGTGCAGGTCGGTCGCGTCGGCGTCGGCGAACACGTGGGGATGGCGTCGCACGAGCTTCGCCGCGAGGTCGGCGGCGACGTCGTCGACCGTGAACGGGTCCGGCTCCTCGCTCGCGATGCGCGCGTGGAAGAGCACCTGGAGCAGCAGGTCGCCGAGCTCCTCGCGCATCCCCGCGCGGTCGCCGGTCTCGATGGCGTCGGCGAGCTCGTGCGCCTCCTCCAGCAGGTACCGCACGAGCGACTCGTGCGTCTGCTCGCGGTCCCAAGGACACCCGCCCGGCGAGTACAGCCGGTCCATGACGGCGACGACGTCGCGCAGCGGGTCGGTCGCGGACACGGGCTGAGGAGCCGAGGGCACGGGTGCGGTCACCACGTCATCGTAGGTTCGCCGACCAGGCGATCCGTGCCCGCCGAGCAGGCGGTCGTGGCTCGTCCGGATCTCCGGACGGGCCACGACCACCTGCTCGCCGTCGGCGGGCGACGGGTTGGCGGGTCAGCGGGTCAGCAGGTGCGTGCCTCCACCGCGATGTCGCGCGTCGACGCGGGGCCGCCGGTCTCGAGCGTTGCCGTGATCGTGGCCGTGGTGGCCGGGACCGACGTCGCGCGGACCGCGAAGGACTGGTACGCGTTCGCGCCCGGCGCCACCGCCGGGAACGTCCGCGTCCCGTACGGGGTCGTGAGCGTCACGTCGACCGGCACGTCCTCGCGGTTCGTGGCCCGGACCGCGACGTACGCCTTGCCCGCGAGGCAGCGCGCAGACGCCTCGACGTCGAGCGCGACCTCGGGCGCCGTGCCCGCGCCGACGAGCCGTGCGACGCCCCAGCGCGCCGTCCACTGGTAGCCCGCCCCGGACGGGTCCGCCCAGTTGCGGATCGCGGTGCGCGTGCCCTCGGACGCGTCGTTGACCTGGAGGTCGAGCCCGTGGAACGTGCCCTCTCCGCCCTGGTCGGCGAGGTCGACGGCGAGCTCGACGACGTACCCGTCGGCCGTGCGCGTCGTCGCGCTGGTGACGCGCGCCCGCTGCGCCGCCTCGTCGCCCGTGCCGAACGACACCGCGTTCTCGGCGCTCACGCGGATCTGGGTGTCCAGGTCACGGTAGGCGCCGTTCTTGGCGTTGCCCGCGTCGACGTAGACCTCGACCGAGTCCTGCACCCACGGGTCGGAGCCGCTCACGTCCACCACCGGGTCGGCGACCTCGGCGAGCACGTAGAGCGTCCGGTCGCGCCACAGGGTGCGGACGGTCGCGACCGCGCCGCCGCTCCCCTGGACCTCCTTCGCGGTCGTCACGGGCGCGTTCGCCTCCGCCCACACGGCGTCGATGTCGCCGTCGACCGCGGGCGCGGCCGACGCGTGCGCGACCTCGAGGTAGGACAGCTCCTCGAGCAGGCGCAGCGTGCCCGTCGCGCCGGGCGTGTTCCAGGCGGACGTCGCGCCGCCGTCGGTCGCGCGCACGTCGAGCGCGAGCGTGTCGCCCACGGCGGCGGCGTCGAGCGGGAGGTGCGCGACGACGTCGTACCCGCCCGCGCGCTCGGTCACCTCCGCGGCGGCCCCCGCGCTCGTCGTCCCGTCGCGCCCGACGACGTGCTCCGCGCCGGCGAGCGCGAACGTCACGGCGTCGGCCGCGTCGGCGGTCGCGTCGTCGACGCTCGCGAACGCGGTGAGGTGGTCCGGGGCCCAGCGGAGCTGGAACCCGACCTCTCCCCCGGCAGCCCCGCCCGGCGCGGCGAAGGTGTGCAGCGGGAGCCGCTGCCAGTCCGGGGCCGCGGCGGCGTCGCCGTCGAGCGGGACGTCCCCGGCGAACACGTCGGCCGTGCGCAGCAGGGCGGGCAGCTCGCCGTCGACCACGCCGTGGTACGCGGGCTTGGCCTTCAGGGCGTCGTCGAAGACGAGCGGCGCGCCGCTGTCGACGCGCCAGCTCCGGCCGTCGGTGAGGCCCCACACGGTGACGGAGTAGAGGTCGTCCGCGTGCGCGCGGAACGCCCGGAACGCGTCGCGGTAGTAGTAGCCCTGCTCGACGAGGCTCGCCTGCGTGACCGGGGTCCCGGTCGTCACGTCGAGCTCGGTGACGGCCTGCGTCACGGGCAGGTCGGCGAACCGCTCGATCGCGCCCTCGAGCGCGGAGACCGGCATCGCGAGGCTCACGTGGAACTGGTGGCCCACGCCGTCGACGGGCACGCCGCGCGCCAGGAGGCGCTCGACGAGCGCGTGGTAGCGGTCCTGCTTGCCGCCCTGCTCGGTGTTGTAGTCGTTGATGAACAGCGCGACCGGACGCTCCCCGCGCTCCTTCGCCGCCGGGTCGGCGTAGACGTCGTTGAACGCCTCGTCGGCGTACGCGAACGCGAGGTCGAGGTACTCCTCGCCGAGGATCCGGAACCACTCCGAGCGGCGCAGGCCGTCGGGGTTCTCCGCGCCGTCCGACACGACCTCGTTCACCACGTCGAACGCCGTGAGCGGGTTGTCGCCGCCGAACGGGCCGTAGGCGTCGGCGAGCGCCCCCGCGACGGAGAAGACATGGGTCCGCAGGCGGTGGCGCAGGACCTGACGGTCCGCCTCGGACGTCGTCAGGGGCGCGCCGTCGGCGCCCTCGAAGAACCAGTCCGGCGTCTGCGAGTGCCACACGAGCACGTGCCCGTAGACGCGCAGGTCGTGGGCGGCCGCGTAGTCCATGAGCGCGGTCGCCTCGGGGTGCGTCCGGAAGGTCCGGTCCTCGTCGTACCAGGCCTCGGGCTTCATGTGGTTCTCGGCGGTGATCTGGTCGAAGTGCCGCAGGAGCAGCTCGGACGACGCGCCCGAGGTCTCCCGGCTGTCGATCGCGACCCCGACCGGCACGTCGACGGTCTCCTTGATGCCCGTGAGGTCCTCGACCGCGGGCGGCGGCGGCACGCGCAGCACGACGTCGTCGACGAGCAGGTCGCTCGTGTTGTCGCCGTTGTAGTCCGTCTCCAGGTACAGCAGCGCCTCGTCCGCGGCGGCACCCGGGAACGTCGCGGTGATCTGCGTCCAGCCGGTGCTCGTGATCCCCGAGAGCTGTGCGAGGGTCGAGTACGACGTCGTCCCGTCGACCGTGCGCGCGATGCTGAGCCACACGTCGTCCGCGGGCTGGCCCTCGGCGAAGCGGACCCACGCGCGGAGCTCGTACGTCGTGCCGGCGGCGAGCAGCCCGGTCACGTCGTGCCCGATGCCGTCGCCCTGGCCGTCGCGACCGGAGACGACCGCGGCCTGCGCGCCGCCGTGGGCCACGTCCGTGAGGTCGAGCGACGGCGTCGTCGCGTCGCCCGCGCGCGGCACCCAGCCGCCGAGGCCGTCCTCGAAGCCGGTCTCCAGCAGGACCTCGCCCCCGCGCGGCGGCGTGCCGACGGGGAACGTGAAGTCCCAGCCGGCCGCGAGCCGCTCCGCGACGACCGTCTCGACCGCCGCGAGCGTGCCCGCGCGGTCGCCGCCGCCGTCGTGCGCGAGCACGACCTCGCCGGGCCTCATCGCGGCGCGCAGGTTCGCGGTGAGGGTCTCGACGTCCTGGGTCTCCCAGTCGGAGATCGTGTTGACGACCGCGAGCGGCTGCATGCCGAGCGCGACCGCGACCTCGGGGGTCGCGCCCCACGAGCCGTTCGGCGCGCGGAAGAACGGGACCGGGTACGCCGGGTCGCCGAGCGCGTCGCGCAGGATGCCGAGGTTCTCGACGAGGTCGGCGCGCACCTGGTCGGCCGACCACGTGCCCATGTCGGCGTAGCCCGTCGAGTGGTTGCACAGCACGTGGCCCTCGTCGACGATGCGGCGCAGGAGCTCGGCGCCGCCCGGCGCCTGGACGTTCTGGCCGATGACGCAGAACACCGCGTGCAGGTCGTGCTCGGCGAGGAAGTCCAGGAGCGCGGGCGTCGTGCCGGGGTTCGGACCGTCGTCGAACGTCAGGGCCGCGACGTCGCCGGACCCCTCGGCGAGGCGCACCGGCGTCGGGACGGGGTTCACCGCTCCCCCGGGCACGACGTCGCCCGGGTCGGTCGCGACGGTCGTCACGCGGACGTCGTCCAGCAGGAACGACGGGTGCGCGCCCGCGACCGGCGCGGCCTCGACGTAGAGCGTCGCCGCGGTGAGGCCCGCGGGCAGGGTGTACGTCCCCCCGATCTCCACCCACCCGTCGGCCGTCGTCGCGACGGCCCCGCCGACCCACGTGTACGCGTCTCCCGCCGCGCCGGTCTCCTGCACGGTGAAGTGGACGCCGGACGATCCGGTGGCGCCCGCCGGCAGCTTGACCCACGCCTCGACGTCGTACGCGACGCCCGGCTCGAGCAGCGCGAGCGCGTCCGTCGCGACGCCGTGCCAGTCCGCGGTCCGGCCCGTCACCGCGAGGCTCGACGACCCGCCGTGCGCCTCCGCGTCGGTCAGGGCGACGGTGACCGGCCCGCGCGCGGTCCACGGCGCCGTCGTCGCCGACTCGAAATCGTTCTCTAGAACGATATCGATATCGTTATCGACCTGGGCAGACGTCGACACGCCCATCGCGTCCATCCCCATCGCCGCGCTCGCTCCCCCGCTCGCCACGAGGGTGGCGAGCACCCCCGCCACGGCGGTCCTCCACGTGCGTCTCATCGTCGTCGCTCCCTTGCGATCGGCTGCACGGGGCACGTCGCCCCCGGGCGCACCGGCGCGCCCGGGCCACACCCTAGGGGCACCCACCAGGTTCAGACAATGGTTGAACTATTTCCCGCCACGGTAGCGGCAGACCCCGCCCCGGTCTGGGTGAGACCGGGGCGGGGCCGCGAGGTCACGACCTCCAGGTGTCCGACAGCGTCACGGAGCCGTCCTGTCCGACCGTCGCGGTGCGGTTGCCGCCGCTCTCCCAGACGACGTTCCCGCCGCCGTCGCGCTTGACGTACTTGTACTCGAACGTCGTACCGGCCGGGAGGTCGAGGGTCGCGGTCCAGACGGGGTAGCCCGCCGCCGAGAGCGCGACGCCGTTCGCGGGCGCCCATGACCCGAGCGCCGGGATGCTCCCGACGACGAGCACGTTCTGCCCCCAGGTCGTCGTCGCCGTGACGGAGAACGACGCGTCGCCCTGGCCCTCGACGGGGCCGGGCCCCTCGCCGTCGTCCTCGCACGGGTCGCCCGCCGTGACCGTCCCGCCCGAGACCGCGACGGCGGCGCCCGACAGGGAGTAGTCCTTGCCGCCGTTGTTGTCCCACGCGCCCGAGCCGTTCGTGAACGCCGCCGTGACGGTCGCGGCGGCACCGGTCGCGCCGTCCGGCAGGACGATCTCCTTCGCGACCCAGCCGGTGCAGGCCGCGGTCATCGCGACCCCGGGCACGGCGGTCCAGGCGCCCGTGCCGACGCGGTAGTGGACGTTGTACGCGTTCCAGCCCCTGTCGGTCGCGTAGTAGACGGTCGTCGTGCCGCTCGGGTCGACGGGACCCGGGCCGCCGGTGCCGCCGTCGTCCACGGCGCCGACGTGCAGCGCGAGCGCCCCGTACGCCGGGACCGTCGCGGTGAAGGTGCCGGAGCCGGAGACCGTGACCGTCTTGGCGCAGTCCTTCGACGCGACGACGTCGCAGTACGTGCCCGCCGGGAGCGACGTCTGGTAGGTGCGCGTGACCGCGTTCGCGGAGTTGTTGATCGTCACGTACCCCTTGCTGCCGCGACCGTACGCGACGTGGTTGTTCCCGTCGTCCCACCAGTTCGTCACCGCGGTCCCGGCGACGGCGTTGTGGAAGCCGACCATGCCCGCGATCTCGGTCCAGCGCTGCGTGCAGACCCAGGCGCTGTTCGAGCAGCTCGCGTCCGGCACGGACGTCGCGGACGCGCCCGGGGCGCCGGCGTCCTTGTCGTTCCACGTATAGCCCGAGTAGACGCTCGGCGCGCCGTACGGCCACGAGAGCATGAACGTGTTCGCGAGCTTGTACTTGGCGCCCCACCTGTAGTTCATGGTCTCGCCGTTGCGCTCGGTGTCGTGGTTGTCGACGAACACGCCGGCGCGGTCCGAGGGCAGCTTGTTGTCGCCGATGGTGCGCAGGTCCTTGATCTGGCCGTCGAACCGGGACTTGAGCTCGCGCGCGTAGTCGAACTCGTGCGAGTCGCCCGAGCCGAGGTACTCCGAGGGCTGGATGGGCTCGCCGCCCGCGCCGATGACCTCGTGCACCCAGAAGACGTCCGGGTTCGTGAGCCGCGCCTTGATCGCCGCGAGGTCCGCGGCCGGGATGTGCTTCGCGGCGTCGATCCGGAACCCGGCGACCCCGAGGGAGAGCAGGTCGTTGAGGTAGCCCGCGATCCGGCCGCGCACGTAGTCGGAGCCCGTCCGCAGGTCCTGGAGCGAGACGAGGCGGCAGTTCTGCACCACGTACCGGTCTCCGTACCGGTTGCCGATGTTCTCCTTGCAGTCGTTGAAGTCGTTCGGCCCGTAGAGCCCGGGGTAGTTCTCGACGCCGTACGACGAGCCCGCGACACCCGTCCCGCCGCCCTGGTCCGCACCCGCCATGTGGTTGAGGACGGCGTCGGCGATGACGCCGACGCCCGCGGCGCGGCAGGTGTCGACCATGTTCTCGAACTCCGCCCGAGTCCCGAGCTTCGAGTCGATCCGGTAGCTCACGGGCTGGTAGGAGGTCCACCACGCGGTGCCCTGGATCGTCTCCTGCGGCGGGGAGACCTGGACGTAGCCGAACCCGGCCGGGCCGATCGTGCTGGTGCACTCGGCGGCCACCGAGTCCCAGGTCCACTGGAAGAGGTTGAGGATCACGTCGCCCCGGCCGTTCGGGGAGTCGACGACGGGCGTGGGCACGGGCGGCGCGGCCGCGGCGGGCGCGGCGACCGGGACCGTGGCGGCGAGCGCCGTCCCGAGCGCGAGGGCCGCCGAGGCGACGGTGGCGACGAGGCGCCGCAGCCGACCGTCGCGTCGGTCGGCTCGCGCTCGGCCGCGGTCCGCGGCGGGGGGTGCGGCGGGAGTGGGTGCCGGCGGACCGGCGGGATCGGTGGTGCGCGTCATTGCTGCTCCTTCGAGGTGCTGCGACCGACGGCGCGCTCGGCCTCGAGCGCGGGAGGGCCACGCGGTGCTGACTGCGCCCCGGGGTGTCGGGCGCGTCCGGGACTCGGCGGCGTTGCAGAGAGTTTCCGGATGTTGCTGCAACCTTACAGAGCGCTCGGTGCTCTGTCACGACCTCGTACGCGGCCCGGTCGACACGCCCACGTCGAGCGAGGGCGCTCTCGGCCGAGTGACGCACGTCGGGGTGCATCCCTCGGCCGGGAGGCAGCGCGCACCGGCGGGACCTCGGGCCGCCCACGAGCCATGCACCGTGCGCCCGGACGGCATAGCGTCGAGCCGTACGCACACGGGAGGAGACGACGACATGGGGACCAAGCGCCGCTGGAAGGACCTGACCACGGGTCAGAAGATCGCCGTCGGAGTCGTGGGCGCGGCACAGGTCACGCTCACCGCCGCGGCGTACCGCGACCTGCTGCGCCGCCCGGCAGAGCAGGTCAACGGCACCAAGCTCGCGTGGGGGCTCGCGCTGCTCGTCAACTGGGTCGGCCCCATCGCCTACTTCCTCGACGGCCGGAAGAGCTGACCCCCGCTCAGCGGGCGGCCGACGACGTCCCGACCGTCGCCGCCGCGCTCACCTCGCCGACGATCACGGCGTCGATGAGCTGGCGCGCCCACTCGAGCACCTCGGCGCCGCGCAGCGGGCGGCCGCCGATGCGCGCCGTCGTCGGGTACGGGACGAGGAACGCGCGGATCGCGGGCTTGAGGAGCGTGCCCGGGTAGAGGCGCTTGAGCCGGAGCTGCGCGGACTCCGCGAGGTCCACGGGCGCGAACCGGATGAACTTGCCCTGCGCGGTGACGTCCGTGAGCCCCGCGCGGCGCGCGTGGTTGCGGAAGTCCGCGACGTCGAACAGCGCGGACGCGACGTCCGGCAGGGCGCCGTACCGGTCGACGAGCTCGGCCCGGACCTCGGCGAGCTCGGGCGCGTCGGTCGCCGCGGCGATCTTCTTGTACGCCTCGAGCCGCAGGCGCTCGGTCGCGATGTACGACTCGGGCAGGTGCGCGTCGACGGGGAGCTCGATGGAGATCTCGGGCTGCTCCTCCGGACCGTCGCCGCGGTAGTTCGCCACGGCCTCCCCCACCATCCGCACGTACAGGTCGAACCCGACGCCCGCGATGTGCCCGGACTGCTCGCCCCCGAGCAGGTTGCCCGCGCCGCGGATCTCGAGGTCCTTCATCGCGACCTGCATGCCCGCGCCGAGGTCGGTGTGGGCCGCGATCGTGGCGAGGCGGTCGTGCGCGGTCTCGGTGAGGGGCCGCTCGGGCGGGTACAGGAAGTACGCGTACGCGCGCTCGCGACCGCGGCCCACGCGTCCGCGGAGCTGGTGGAGCTGGGAGAGCCCGAGCATGTCCGCGCGCTCGAGGATGAGCGTGTTCGCGTTGGAGATGTCGAGGCCCGTCTCGATGATCGTCGTGCAGACGAGGACGTCGAGCTCCTTCTCCCAGAACGCGCGGATCACCTGGTCGAGCTGGTGCTCGTTCATCTTGCCGTGCGCGACGCCCACGCGGGCCTCGGGGACGAGCTCGCGCAGCCGCGCCGCGGTGCGCTCGATCGTCTCGACCTTGTTGTGCACGTAGAACACCTGGCCCTCGCGCAGGAGCTCGCGGCGCAGCGCCGCGGCGATCTGCTTCTCCTCGTACGCCCCGACGTACGTGAGGACGGGGTGGCGCTCCTCCGGCGGGGTCGCGAGCGTCGACATCTCGCGGATGCCGGTGACGGCCATCTCGAGCGTGCGCGGGATCGGGGTCGCGGACATGGCGAGCACGTCGACGTTGGTCCGCAGCTGCTTGAGCGTCTCCTTGTGCTCGACGCCGAACCGCTGCTCCTCGTCGATGATGACCAGACCCAGGTCCTTGAACCGCACGCTGCCCGTGATGAGGCGGTGGGTGCCGATGACGACGTCCACCGTCCCCTTGGCCAGCCCGTCCACGACCTCCTCGGACTCCTTGGGGGTCTGGAAGCGCGACAGCGCCTTGACCGTCACCGGGAAGCCCGCGTACCGCTCGGAGAACGTCTCGAGGTGCTGCTGCACGAGCAGCGTCGTGGGCACGAGCACCGCGACCTGCTTGCCGTCCTGGACCGCCTTGAACGCCGCGCGGATCGCGATCTCCGTCTTGCCGTAGCCGACGTCGCCGCACACGAGCCGGTCCATGGGGACCGTCTTCTCCATGTCCGCCTTGACCTCGTCGATCGTCGCGAGCTGGTCCGGCGTCTCGACGTACGCGAACGCGTCCTCCAGCTCGCGCTGCCACGGCGTGTCCGGGCCGAACGCGTGGCCCTGCGTCGCCATGCGCGCCGAGTACAGGCGGATGAGCTCGCCCGCGATCTCCTTGACGTGCTTGCGCGCCCGGGTCTTCGTCTTGGCCCAGTCGGCCCCGCCCATCTTGTTGAGGCTCGGCGACTCGCCGCCCGTGTACTTGGTGACCTGGTCGAGCTGGTCCATGGGCACGAACAGCCGGTCGCCCGGCTGGCCGCGCTTGCTCGACGCGTACTCGATGACGAGGTACTCGCGCGTCGCGGCGTTGCCGCCCGTGCCGAGCGTGCGCTGCACGAGCTCGACGAACCGCCCCACGCCGTGCTGCTCGTGCACGACGAAGTCGCCCGCCTGGAGCTGGAGCGGGTCGACGACGTTGCGGCGCCGGCTCGGCATCTTGCGCATGTCGCGCGTGCTCGTCCCCGCGCGGCCCGTGAGGTCGGCCTCGGAGAAGACGGCGAGCCGCAGCTCGGGCGCGACGAAGCCCTTGCCGACCATCGCCGGGGTGACGAGGACGATGCCGCCCTCGGGCTCGTCGGCGAGCCGCGGCACGAGGCGCGCGGGCGTGTCCGCCGCGCCGAGCTGCTCGACCATGCGCTTGGCGGGCCCGTGGCCCTCCGTCGTGAGCACGAGCCGCCAGCCGGCGTGCTGCAGACCGCGCACGTCGTCGAGCGCGCGCGCCACGTCGCCGCGGTAGGACTCGACGTCGCGCGCGCCGAGCGTGAAGGTCGGGACGCCGTCCGCGCTCTCGCCCACGTGCGCGGCGGTCGTGCCCGACGCCGCGCCCGCTCCGGCCGCGTCCGGCGCACCGGCGTCGGACGCCGCGTCCAGGTCCGGGTTGTCGAGCGCGAACGACGACAGCGTCCACCAGCCCAGGCCGCGACGCTGCGCGACCGCTCGGACCTCGGCGAACGTCTCGAACGACGCCGCGGACAGGTCGACCGGCGCCTTGCCGCCCGCGACGGCACCGGTCCAGGCGGCGGCGAGGAACTCTTCCGTCGTCGCGACGAGGTCGTGGGCGCGGCGGCGCACGCGCTCGGCGTCGTCGACGACGAGCAGCGCGTCGTCGGGCACGAGCTCCAGCACCGGGACCATGCGGTCCACGAGCACCGGCGCGAGCGACTCCATGCCCTCGACCGCGACGCCCGCGGCCAGCCTGTCGAGCATCTCCGTGGCGCCCGGCAGGTCCTCGACGAGCGCCGCGGCCCGCGACCGCACCGACTCGGTGAGCAGGATCTCGCGGCACGGCGGCGCCCACAGCCCGTGCTCGGCGATCTCGAGGCTGCGCTGGTCCGCGACGGCGAACCAGCGGATCTCCGAGACCTCGTCGCCCCAGAACTCGACGCGCAGCGGGTGGTCCTCGGTGGGCGGGAACACGTCGAGGATGCCGCCGCGCACCGCGAACTCGCCGCGGCGCTCGACCATGTCGACGCGCGTGTACGCGGCCGCGACGAGCCGCTCCGCGACGTCGGTCAGGTCGGCCGTCGACCCGGCGTGCAGCTCGACCGGCTCGAGCTCGCCCAGCCCGTCCACGACCGGCTGGAGGAGCGCGCGCACCGGCATGACGAGCACGCGGACCGGGCCCGACGGTCCGACCTCCGGGTCCGGGTGCGCGAGGCGGCGGAACACGGCGATGCGCTTGGCGACGGTGTCCGCACGCGGGCTCAGGCGCTCGTGCGGCAGCGTCTCCCAGCTCGGCAGGACCGCGACGACGTCCGCCAGCTCGTCGGGCAGGTAGGCGCGCACGCTCGCCGCGAGCTCGTCCGCGTCGCGCCCCGTCGCCGTCACGACCACGAGGGGACGCGAGCCCGTCGCCCACGCGTCGCCCGAGGCCGCGCGCTCGTCGCCGCCGGTCACCCCGTCGGCCGGCCCGGTCGCCCGCGCCCCCGCCATCGCGGCGAGCAGCGGCGGGCGCGCGCCGGCCGGGCCGACCACGTCCGCCTCGCCACGGGCGCGCACGTGCTCGACCGCCGCCGTCGCGGCGGGGTCGGCGAGCAGCGCGGGCAGGATGCCGGTGAGGTTCATGCGGTGGGGTCCCTCCGAGGACGGTGGTCGGTGGCGTCGGCGGCCGCACGAGGCGGGCCCGGGTCGAGGACGGTGCCGGGGCTGGTTGAGGACACGACGGGGCAGCACGAACGGCCCGGACCGAGGCTCACCGGGTGGCGAGCGGGTCCGGGCTGGAGCCGTGCGAGACGACGGCTCCCAGCGTACGCCCCGGCGCCCACACGTCGACCGAGGGCAGCCGACCGGCAGCCGACCCTCGGACGTCCGGCAGGCGACCGGGGACGCGACGTTTTCACCCGGCGCGATCCGCCCACGACCGGTGACAGGGTCCCCGCCGCTCCGTCATGCTCGGGGCGTGTCCACCTCGGGGGCGCCGGACCCCGTGCCGCCCCGGCCTCGCTCGTCCGCGCTCCTCGTGCTGCTCGCGCTGGTCGTCGCGGTCTTCGTCGCGCTCTGGGCCGCCTCGCACCTCACCGTGGCCGGGCAGCAGGCCGACGCCGGGGCGTTCCGGACCCTCGCGCCCCTGCACGACGCCGGGCGCGACCTCGCCGGGGCGCTGCGCCGAGGCCTCCCGGTGGCGTGCGCGGCCGTCGTCGCCGTCCTGGGCGTGGTCGCGCTCGTGCGCCGCGCGTGGCGCGACCTCCTCGCCGCGGTCCTGGTCGTGCTGGGGACGGTCGGGATCGCGCTCGGGCTCCGCGAGGTCCTCGTGCGGCCCGACCTCGGGGAGCACGGCTACGCCTACCAGACCTTCCCGAGCGGTCACGTCGCCGTGGTCGGCGGCCTGTGCGTCGCGATCTGGCTCCTGTGGCCGTGGCCGACGTCCCGCGCCGTCGCGGGCTGGGCCGGGCTCGTGGTCACCGCGGTCGCCGCCCTCGCGTCCGTCGTGACGTACGCGCACCGGCCGAGCGACGTCGTCGGCTCGCTGCTCGTCGCCGCCGCCGTCACCGTCGCCGTCGTGTGGCTGCTCGACGTCCCGCGAGGAGCGGGCACGGCGAGCGCGCGCCCCGGAGGCCCTCCCGTCCTGCCCGACGGGACGACCGGCTCGCCCCGCGTCAGCGACCCCTCGGCGTGACGTCGGCGAGCCCCGCGTAGAGGTCCTCGTACCGGTCCACGACCCGCTCCCAGGTGAAGTCCTCGACCCGTCGGCGCCCGGCAGCCCCGATCCGCCCCGCGCGCTCCGGGTCGTCGAGCAGGCCGAGCACGGCCGCCGCGAGCGCCTGCGTGTCCTGGGGGTCCACGAGCACGCCGTCGACGCCGTCGGTGACGATCTCCGGGGGCCCGCCCCGCACGGTCGCCACGAGCGGCCGGCCCGAGCGCCACGCCTCCAGGACCACGAGCGGGGCGGCGTCCGCGCGGCTCGGCACGACGACCACGTCCGCCTCCGCGAGCCGGGCCGCCACCTCGGCGGGGTCGAGCCGCCCGGGGAGCTCGACGCGGTCCGCGAGCCCCGCCGTCGCGACCCGGCGGCGCAGCGCGCCCGCCTCGCTCCCGTCGCCCACGACGACGAGCCGCGCGCGGTCGCGCAGCGCGGAGGACGCGAAGGCGTCCACGAGCAGGTCGAACCCCTTGACGTGCTCGATCCGCCCCACCGCGACGACCACGGGCTCGCGCACCGCGTCCGACCGAGCGGGCTCCCCCGCGGCGACGTCCCGCGGACCGTGATCGACCAGGTCGTACCCGGCCAGGTCGACGCCGTTCGGGACGACCACGGCGTCGGGCGCCCCGAAGCGGACCAGGTCGTCCGCGACGACGCGCGAGCACCCCGTCACCGCGCCCGCGACGTCGATCGAGCGCTCCAACGCCGCCCGCAGCAGCCGCGAGTGCTCGAACACGGCGTGGTCGTCCGCGAACGTCTCCCCGTGGGAGCTGACGACGAGCGGGGTGCGCGTGAGCGTGCGCAGGCCGAGGGCGTACGCGCCGTTGGGGCCGAAGCACTGCACGTGCAGCACGTCGGGCCGGAACGCGCGGAAGGCCCGGCCCCACGCGAGCGCCGCCCGCGGCGCGGCGAGGGCGAACCGGGCGACGTCGCCCGGCCGGCTCGAGGGCTGCGGGGTCGGCAGGTAGCGCACGAGGACGCCGTCGACGCGGCGCGTGCCGAGGCGCTCGCCCCGGTCGACGGTCCAGACCTCCACCGCGGTCCCCCGCGCCGCGAGCACGCGGGCGACGTGACGCACGTGCGACTCGACGCCCCCGGTGTGCGGGTCGAACGAGCTCGCGACCAGCGCCACCCGACGACGCCCTGCCATGCGTCCCTCACCCTCTCGCGGGACGGCCCGCGCCCGGTCCACGATCACCCGCTCATCACCCGCTCCCGCAGGTCCGGCGGGGCGTCCGCGCCACTAGAGTGGGCCACTCTACCGACCGCTCCGGTCGTCCCGACCGTGCCGCACCCGCCGCGCACCACGCCCCGAGGGGGACCCGCCCGATGCCGCAGCTCGTCGTCGCGACCGTCGCGGTCGAGGTGCCCATGGGCGCCCAGGTGTACCAGGAGGAGGTCGCGGCGCGCGCGGCGGGGGCGCTCGCGGAGGGGGGCGCCGGAGCCAGCGCCTGGTCCGTCGACCGCGCCGTCTTCCGCTCGCTCCGCTCCCCGCTGCCCGGCACCCACCGGCTCCCCCTCGGTCGCCTCGGCTCCGCGGCTCCGGCCGTGCGCCGGGCCGTCGGCCGTGCGGTCTACCCGCGGGGCGCCGTCGTGCACCGCGTGGGGCTCGACCTGCCGCCGCACCCGACGCGGGACGTCGTCGCCGTGCAGGACGTCGTGTCGTGGCGCTACGACGACGAGTCCGCACCGGTCCGCGCCGCGGCCGAGGAGGTCCGCCGCGCGGCGGCCGTCGTGTGCGTGTCGGAGTTCAGCGCGGACGAGGCCGCGGAGGTCCTCGGGCTCGCCGAGCGCCCCGCGGTCGCGTACAACGGGGTCGACCCGGTGTACTTCTCGGCCGAGCCGCTGCCCCGCGCGCGCCTCGCGGAGCTGGGGGTGGACGGCCCGTACGTCCTGCACGCGGGCGGCGCGTCGCGCCGCAAGAACCTGGAGGAGCTCGCGGTCGCGTGGGGACGGGTCCGCTCCGCGCGACCGGACCTCACGCTCGTCATGAGCGGTCCGCCGCACCCGCGCCGCACCGGGCTGTTCGCGGAGCTGCCCGGCACCCGGCTCGTCGGGCGCCTGCCGGGCGGGCTCATGCCGGGCCTCGTCGCGGGGGCCGCGGCCGTCGTCGTGCCGTCGCGCTACGAGGGCTTCGGGCTCCCCGCCCTGGAGGCCATGGCCGCGGGCGTGCCGGTGGTCGCGGCGCGCACCAGCTCGCTGCCCGAGGTCGTGGGCGACGGCGGCGTGCTCGCCGAGCCGGACGGCGCGAGCCTCGCGGAGGCGCTGCTGTGGGTGACGACGCGTGACGCCGAGGTCGAGGCGCTCGTCGGGCGCGGGCGCGAGCGCGCCGCCACGTTCACGTGGGAGCGCAGCGCCGCGCAGCACGCCGCGATCTGGCGCGCGGTCGCCGCGCGCGGCTGACCGGGCCCGCCCCCCGGTGACGACGGTCACCCGGCCGGCTCCCACGCCTGGACCGCGCTGATCGCCGCGATCCACTCGCTCTCCGTCGCGAGCGGGACGAAGTCGGGGTGCAGCCCGCCGACGATCCCCGTGTAGTTCGCGGCCAGGACGGGCACGTCGCGCTCGGTCGTCATCGGGAGCGTCACGCGCACGGCCGTGACCTCGACGGGCTCGAACGAGAAGAGCGCGACGCGGTCGAGGAACTGGTCGGTCTGCCGCGCCACGTCCTGCCAGCCGCCGTCGGGCGTCCGCACGGAGACCGTGTAGTCGCGCAGCCCCGACGTGCAGCAGCGGATGCCGGCCGTCGCGACGGCGACGCGGTCGATCGTGCGGGGCCCGTCCGTCGTGACCTCGACGCCGGGCGCCTCGTCGACGGAGCCGTCGGCCAGTCGGCCCGACCGCCACGGCTCGCGCACGGCGAACGTGCCGGACGTGACGACGTCGGGGTCGCTCGCGTCCTCGTGCGTCGACGTCGCGGTCACCGGCCGGCCCTCGAGCACGTCGTCGCCGAACGCCTCGACGGGGGCCACCTCCAGCGCCGTCCCCGCGGGGGCGACGAGCAGGACGGGTGCGCCGTTCACGGGGACCTCGACGCCGCCCGGCGGGACCTCCAGGCCGCGCTGGGCGCCGTACCCGTCCCGCGCGGTCACGGTGACCGCACCGCCCGGCGCGGTGAGCCGCACGGTGGTCGACAGGTCCTCGCTCCACAGCGCGAGCAGCTCCGCACCCGCGACCTCCCCGGCCCCGGGCGCGCGCACGGCGTGGACGCCGGGCGTCCCCGTCTCGACCGCCTCGGGCGGCCCGAACCCGTCGAGGAACGCCGCGCTCGCCGCGAAGGCGGCGCCGGCCGGCTTCACGTACTGCCCGTACTGGAGGAGCGACCACGAGTTCCCGGCCTCGCCGAACCCGCCCTCGGAGAAGAAGTACGTCCACTCGTCGACGCCCTCCACCCCGTACCAGAGGAGCTTGCGCACGACGTCGGACCCGCCCGCCCAGAAGTTCGCGACGCCGTCCGACCACCAGCCGCTCTCGGTATCCCACACGGGGACGTCGCCGCACGGCCCGATCGCCTCGCGCAGCCGGTCCAGCTCGGCACCGTCCGCGGAGAACCCCTCCTCCTCCCACGACCGGTTGAACCCGGTGTAGGGGTGGATCCCCACGACGTCGAGCGAGTCGCAGCCGCCCGCCGCGACCAGGTCGGCCCACCACGCGGGCTCGATCCCGAGCGTGTTGCCGCCCACCACGACGACGTCGGCCGACGCGTCGCGAGCGCCCGCCGCGAACGGCGCGCCGACCTCCTCCTCGTACGCGGCCGCGTCCTCGTAGCCCGTGTTGTTCGGCTCGTTCCACGGCTGCCAGTAGCGGTTCTGCGGTGCGTGCTCGTGGACCGCGGCGACGATCTCGCGCGTCCATCCCTCCCACGTCCCGGCCTCGACCGCGGCCTGCTCCGCCTCGCCGCCCGAGCCGAGCTGGAGCGTGAGGATCACGCCCGTCTCCTCGGCGAGCTCGGCGGCGGCCGCGAGCTCGGTGAACGGGTCGACGTCGGCGGGCTCCTCGCCCTCCTCCTCGTCGGGCTCGAAGGCCGCGTTCGGCAGCGAGTCCCAGACGAGCGCGGCGGCGTCCGGCTCGGCGGTCGGGTCGGGCACGATCGCCCCGAAGTCGAGCTGCGTGCGGTGGCTGCCCACCCCGAGCTGGTCCGCGAGCTGCACGCCCCGCAGCGGTCCGGCGCCGCCCCAGTCCGCGCCGTCCGCGAGCGCCGCCGGGTCCAGGCCGCTGCCCGCCGCGGCCACGGTGTAGCGCAGGCACGTCCCCGAGACCGCCTCGCCCGTCGCGGCGTCGACGAGCGCGGCGTCGACCTCGTACACGCCCGGGCGGGTCGGCGGCAGGTCGAGCGGGAGCTCTCCGCCCTCCGCGGGGAGGTCCACCACGGTCTCCTCGCCGACCACCGGGTCCCACACGCGCGGGTCCCCGCGCACCTGGTAGCGCAGGCGGTACGTCCCGGCGGAGGCGGCCCAGGCGTCGTCGAACGCGGCGACCACGCGCGGCGCGGTCCCGTCGGGGAAGACGCCGTACGGCACGTCCACGAGCAGCCCGGCGCCGAGCCCGAGGCCGCCGAACAGCTCCTCGTTCGCCGCGTTGTACTTCACCGGGGCGCCGAGCTGGTACGCCATCCGGTCGGCCGAGATCTCGGTGAGCGCGAACCCGCCGTCGTCGCCGTGCGTGAGGACGTAGTACGGCGCGTCGCCCGCGGTGCCGTCGCGCAGCACCGGCGTGCTCTCCCACAGCGCGAACGGCTGCTCGAGGTCCTTGTGCGTGTCCGGCCACACGCCGCGGAACACGCCGTCGCTCCCCCACCACCGGAACCCGAGGTTCTCGTCGGCGACGACGAGGCCGTCGCCCTCGGGTCCGGACGAGGGGCCGGTGGTCGCGCCCGTCGTGTCGTCGAGCCAGGGCACGCGCGGGACGCCGAACGGCCGCCCGCGCTCCCACGAGGCACCGAGGTGGAGGGACCCCTCGTCGCCCTCCGGCCCCACGGCGCGCAGGTCGAGCGTGCGGCGCTCGTCGTCGCGCACGTCGGTCTGCACCAGGGCCGCGCCGTCCGGGAGCTGGGCGAGGACGGCGCCCTCGAACGGGATCTCCGCGAGGAGGTCGCCGTCGCCCGACACCTCGTGCAGGACCTCGCCCGCCTCCTGCACCCCGACGACGGTCCGGCCGCCGTCCGTCCAGCGCACGGTCCCGTACAGGTCGAGGAGGTCGCCTGCCGTGTGCTCGCCCTCGGGGATCGTCGTCGACCAGGTCGTGGTCCCGTCGGGCGCGACCTTGAGCAGGTCGCGGCGGTGCATGAGCGTGTCGAGGAGGTAGACGCTCCCGTCGGCGTCGACCTCGAAGGAGTCCGTGCGGAACGTCTCGCTCGCGCCGTCCCAGTCGAGCTCCACCGGCGTCGTCGCCTCCGCGTCCCCCGTCGCGAGGTCGTAGCGCGTCACCGTGTACGTCGCCTCGCGGTCCCACTCGAGCACGTACGCCGCGCCGTCGAGCACGCGGAACGTGACGAGCTCGCCGTCGTCGAGCGTGACGACGTCGTCGACGACCGTGCGGATCCCGTCCAGCTCGTCGGTGTCGACGCCGTCGTCGGTCACCTGCTCGAGGCGGGGGAACCCGCACAGGGGCAGCGCGCCCGTCTGCGTCACGGGTGCCGTCCCGGGGACCGGGGACGCGGTGAACGGCTGCGCGCCCGACGTGCTCCCCGTCCCGGTGCCGCCGATCAGGACGGCGGCGACCACGCCCAGGACCGCGGCGACGACCCCGCCGACGACCGTGGGGTCCGCGCCGCCCCGAGCCCCCGTGCCGTCCTCGTCCGAAGCCATCTCGCCGCCCTTGCCGTCGTCGGGCCCGGCACAGGTGCCGCTCCCGCGATCGTAGGTCGGCCCGGCCCCAGCACCGAGGGCCTGGCGGTACTTTCACCCGCGTTCGTCCGGTTCTGGGCTCGATTCACCCGATCGACCCGGCCTCGGGCCCCGGCGGGACGACTATCTTTCAGGTGTGCAGGCGACCACGGAACCCGCGATCCGCGTCGCCGGGCTGGGCAAGACCTACCGGCTCGGCGCGTTCGGCGAGCGACCGTCCACCGCCGCGGCCGCCGCCATCCAGTGGGTGCGGTCCACCGGCAAGCAGAAGTACACGTTGTTCGACGCGCTCGACGACGTCTCCTTCGAGGTCCCGCAGGGCGAGGCGCTCGGGATCGTCGGGCGCAACGGCGCCGGCAAGTCGACGCTGCTCAAGATCCTCACGCGCGTCACGGCGCCCACGCGCGGGCGCATCGAGCTCACCGGGCGCGTCGGGTCGCTCCTCGAGGTCGGCACGGGGTTCCACCCCGAGCTCACCGGCAAGGAGAACATCTTCCTCAACGGCGCGATCCTCGGCATGACGCGCAAGGAGATCACCCGGCGCTACGACGAGATCGTCGCGTTCTCCGGCATCGAGAAGTTCCTCGCGACCCCGGTCAAGCGCTACTCGTCCGGCATGTACGTGCGGCTCGCGTTCTCCGTCGCGGCCCACCTCGACACCGAGATCCTCGCGATCGACGAGGTGCTCGCCGTCGGCGACGCCGAGTTCCAGCGCCGCTCGATCCAGAAGATGCGCGAGGCCGCCCAGGGCGGTCGCACCGTGCTCTACGTGAGCCACCAGCTCCAGACGGTCCAGGCCCTGTGCACGTCCGCGGTCCTCCTCGACCGCGGGACCCTGACGTACTCCGGGACGGTCGAGGGCACGCTCCAGGCGTACCGCGACAGCTTCGAGAGCTTCGCGGCGGCGCAGTCCGACCCCAAGAAGCGCCCCGGGAACGGCAAGGTTCGGCTCTCCTCGGTCCGCATGGAGGACGAGTTCGTCAAGTCGTCCCAGGACATCGTCGTCGACTTCGAGGCGCCCGCGAGCAAGAAGCTCGTCGGCACCTACTTCGTCTCGATGCACATCAACAACGACCAGGGGACCGTCATCGCGCAGTGCGACTCGCGCCTCGTCGGGAAGTGGTTCGACCCGGAGCAGCCTCAGAAGGGCCGCCTCGTGGTCCGCGACCTGTGGCTCAAGCCGGGCCAGTACACGGTCGACGTCTACGCGTGCCAGGCCGGTGTGCTCGACGCCTGGGAGGGCGCGTGGCGCTTCGAGGTGCTGCCCGACCTTCCGTACCCGGAGTTCACGGAGGCGTCCAGCACCGAGAAGGGCATGGTCTTCGTGAACTTCGAGTACGAGGGGGCCTGACGTGGAGCAGACCGTGCAGCGCACCGTCATCACGCCGCCAGGGCGCCTCAACCTGCCGTCCTGGCGCGAGCTGTGGAACGCGCGCGAGGTCGCCGTCCGGCTCGCGCTGCGCGACGTCATCGTGCGGTACCGCCAGACGATCTTCGGCATCACGTGGGTCATCGCCCAACCCCTGGTCAGCGCCGGCATCTTCACCATCGTCTTCGGGGAGATCGCGGGGCTGTCGACCGGCAACGTCCCGACCTTCCTCTTCACGCTCGCGGGCATGCTCGCGTGGAACCTGTTCAACGGCGCCCTCGGTCGCGCGTCCGGCTCGATGGTCGGCAACCAGTCCCTCGTGCAGAAGGTCTTCTTCCCGCGGCTCCTGGTCCCGATCTCGAGCCTCGCCTCCGTCGTGCTCGACTTCCTCGTCGCGCTCGCGCTCGCGGTCGTCCTGCTCTTCGTCTACGGGATCAACCCCGGCTGGGCGGTCCTTCTCCTACCCGTGTGGGTGCTGCTCATCCTGCTGATCGGGACGGGGCTCGGCCTCGCTGCGGCGGCGTACATGGTCAAGTACCGCGACGTCGGGTACGTGCTGCCCTGGCTCGTCCAGATCCTCCTCTACGCGAGCCCGGTCGCCTACGCGCTGTCCTCCGTCCCAGAGAACCTGCGCTGGCTCTTCGACCTCAACCCGGTGACGTGGTTCCTCGAGGGCTTCCGCTGGTCCCTGCTGGGCACCGACTTCCCGCCCACGTGGCAGGTCGTGGCGCTGGTGGTCGCCGCCCCCCTGATCTTCCTCGCCGGGACGCTCGTGTTCCAGAAGAACGAGCGCGAGTTCGCGGACTTCATCTGATGCGCGTCTCCGCGTACGTCCTCCTCGCCGACCCGAGCTTCCTGCGCGCGAGCCTGCTCGCGTACTACCACCTCGTCGACCGGGTCGTGCTGTCCTACGACGAGACGAGCACGTCGTGGACGGGCACGCCGCTGCCGGTCGACGAGTGCCTCGCGATCGTCGAGGAGATCGACACGGACGGGAAGTGCGTGCACGTCCCCGGGAGCTTCGCCCGGCTCGACGAGCACCCCCTCGACAACGACACGTACCAGCGTCAGGCGGCCCTCGACGCGGCGTCGGAGGGTGCCGACTGGGTGCTCCAGCTCGACACGGACGAGGTCATGCTGGACCCGGCCACGTTCCGCGCGTCCCTCGACGCCGCCGAGCGGGCAGGGGCGGGCGGGCTCCACTACCCCGCACGCTGGCTCTACTCGCGCGTCGCGCCGGGTCGATACCTGGAGTCGAGCACGCGTCTCGGCCGGCCCGCGGCGTCGTACCCCGGGCCGCTGGCGGTGCGTGCCGGCACGACCCTCGCGCACGCCCGCCAGGCCGACGTGCCGCTCTACCGCGTCGACCTGCGACCCTGGAACACGGACCCGAGCCACCCGCACGACACTGTCGTCCACGAGGTCGTCCGCCCCGACCAAGCCGTGCTCCACTTCTCCTGGGTCCGCCGCCCGGAGGCCATGCGGCAGAAGTTCGGGTGGTCGGGCCACACGGCCCACTACTCGCGCCCGGGTGTCTACGAGTCGTGGGTCGCGCGGTCGCGGCGCCCACGCCGCACCGTGCTGACGTCGCCCCTGCGCCGCGAGGACTGGTTCCGCCTCGTGACCGTCCCCGAGCCGCCGGGAGGCGCGCCGTGAGCCCGACCGTGAGCGTCGTCGTCGTGACGTACGGCCGCCCCGAGAGCGTGCGCGAGTGCCTCGAGCACCTGAAGCGGCTCGACACCCCGCCGCTCGAGGTGGTGGTCGTCGACTCGACCCCCGCGGACACGACGCGACGGCTCGTCCGCGAGCAGTTCCCCGACGTGCGGCTCCTGCACAGCACGCTCGGGCGCGGCACGACGCCCGAGTCGCGGCAGATGGGCTTCGCCGTCGCCCGCGGCGACGTCGTGGCCTTCGTCGACGACGACGCCTACGCGTCGCCCGACTGGCTCGACGAGCTCGTCGCACCCTACGCAGACCCCGACGTCGTCGCCGTCGGAGGGCGCGCGGACAACGGCATCCCCGGCGAGGAGCACGAAGGGCTCGACCGTATCGGCCGGCTGCTCCCCGACGGCCGCCTCACCGGGAGCTTCGCCGCCGACCCCGGTCGCGTCGTCGAGGTCGACCACCTGCTCGGGGCGAACATGTCGTTCCGCCGCAGCGCCCTGGCGGCCATCGGCGGCATCCGCGGCAACTACCCGGGCACGTGCCTGTGCGAGGAGTCGGACATCTCGCTGCGGCTGCGTGCGACCGGCGGCCGGCTGCTCTACACGCCGCGGGCCGTCGTGCGGCACATGGCCGCGCCGTACGGGATCGGCGGCAAGCGCTTCGACCGGCGCTACCTGTACTACGCCCGCCGCAACCACCTCGTCATGCTCGTGCGGAACTTCGGGTGGCGGGACCCGATCGTGCGCCGGTACGCCCGCACGACCCTCCGCGACCAGCGCGACTACCTGCGCACGACGGCGCGGCGCCTCGGGCCGACCAAGTCGGACGGGACGCGCCGGTCCCTGCGCAAGCGGGTCACGGCCCCGGTCGTCCTCACGCGGGCGGTGGCCGAGCTGGTCGGCCTGGTCGCCGGCGTCCCCGCGGCGGTGCGCGCGACGCGGCAGGACCGCGCGGACGGGCTCGCGACGCCATGACGCCGGGGGCGGGCAGGCCGCTCGTCCACGCGATCACGCCGGGCGACCACTTCTCCCCGCGGACGGGCAGCGCCGTCCCGACCGTGGTCGACGGGCTCTCCCGGCACCGCCCCGAGGGCAGCCCGCGGCCGACGGTCCTCGTCGCGCGCGGGACCTACCCGGACCGCTACACGAGCGCCGACGTCGTCGAGTACGCGCCGAGGCGATCCCGTCGGACCGACCGCTACCTCGACTCGGCGCTCGCGCGCGTCGGCGCACCCCGGGTCGCCGCACGCCGCGCGTTCGCCACCGTCGTCGGCGGCCAGGACGAGTGGCCGCCGTCGTTCGTGCTCGCCCACAACGCCCCGGCCCTGGTGCCGCTGGTCGACGCGCGGCACGTTCCCGTGCTCTACGCGCACAACCAGGTGCTGCGCACGTACACCGCCCGCGACGCGGGCCGGACGCTCGCGAACGCCCCGGTGGTGTGCGTGAGCGACTTCCTCGCGGAGCAGGTCCGGGCGCGGCTCCCCCGGGAGCTCGGCGACCGGGTCCGCACGGTCCGCAACGGGGTGGACCCGACGCTCCTCGACGTCGTGCGCGCGGACGCCGCCGAGGACGGCCTGCACGTCGTGTACGTCGGTCGGGTCATCCCGGACAAGGGCGTGCACGTGCTCCTGGAGGCGGTGGGCGCGCTCGACCGCGACGACGTCCGCGTGACCGTCGTCGGACGTCCGGGCTTCGACGCCCGGGACCCGTTGACGCCTTACGAGCAGGAGCTCCGCCGGACCGCGGCCGACCTGCGGTCCCCGGTCCGGTTCGCGTCGTTCCTCGCACGCGACGCGCTGCCCGCCGTCCTCGCGACCGCCTCGGTCGTCGTGGTCCCCTCCATCTGGCCCGAGCCGTTCGGGCTCACCGCGCTGGAGGGCATGGCGGCCGGCGCCGCCGTCGTCGCGTCCGACGTCGGGGGGCTGCCGGAGGCCGTCGGGGACGGCGGCCTCCTGGTCCCAACGGGCGACGTCGACCGGCTCGCCGAGGCTCTGGACGGCCTGCGCGACGCGCGGACGCTCGAGCAGGCTCAGACGAGGGCGCGGGCGACTGCGCGGACACGAACCTGGGCGGCGGCAGCGGCCCGTCTCGACGAGGTGCTGGAGGCGTACCGATGACGGTCACCGTGCGGATCGTCGCGCTCGACGACCTCTCACCCACGGACGTCGAGGGCTGGTCCGACCTCGCGTCCCGCGCGGCCGAGCCCAACGCGTTCCTCGACCCGGGCTGGCTCCTGCCCGCGACGCGCTGGTTCCCTGCGGCGCGCGACCTGCGCGTGCTCCTCGCCGAGGACGCCGACCGGGTCCGCATGGTCCTGCCGCTCGGCCTGGAGCGGGGGTTCCACCGGCTCCCGGTGTCGTACGCCACGACGGCGACGCCGTACCTGGCCCGGAACGCCTCCGTCTGCGCCCCGCTCGTGGAGCGCGACGACACCCGCGGGACGTTCGAGGCGGTGCTCGACGCCGTCGGCCGCCGCCGCAGCGGCCTCCCCGGGCTGCTCGAGCTGACGTTGTTCCCGGACGGCCCCCTCCTGGCCGCGCTCCTCGACGTCGCTGCGGACCGTCGGCTCCCGGTCCTCGAGCGCTACCGGCTGGAGCGCGCGTGCCTCCGGGTCCCCGGCGAGGACCCCGTCGCGCACCTCAGCAAGCGCCGGCGTCGGCACGTCCGGCAGGACGCGGCCGCGCTGGCCGAGCGCCTCGGCGGTGAGCTCACGGTCGTGGACAACGGGGGTGACCCGGCCGCGACCGAACGCCTGCTGGACCTCGAGGCGTCCGGGTGGAAGGGCGACCGGTCGCGCAAGGGCGCCGCGCAGCGCAACAAGCCGGACCAGCTCGGCTGGTTCCAGGAGGCGACCGACGAGATGCGACGGCGCGGGCGGCTGCACGTCTTCGAGCTCGTGGGCGGCGGGACCACGGTCTACGCGAGCGCGGTGATCCGTTCCGGCACCGGGCTCTTCGGCTACCTCGACGCCTACGACGAGACCCACGCGGACCTGGGGCCGGGCGTGATCGGCCGGGTCATGACGCAGGAGCTCGTCGCCGCGCGCGGCGACGTCTCCCTCTTCGACCCGTGCATCCACCCCAAGTTCACCGTCCCGTCGACCCTGTATCCCGGACGCCGGGACCTCGTCGGGCTCATGGTCGCCGCCCGCGGACCCGTCGCACGCGCCTGCGTCGGGACGGCGCCCACGGTCTCGTCCGCGCTGCGGCGCCTGCGGCGTCCTCGTCCCGCGGCGTACGACGTTGCGGGCTCGC
>NZ_JBGNYC010000040.1:0-43747 GCF_051844275.1 Cellulosimicrobium sp. CpK407 | reverse complement strand
GGCGCGGACGCCGGGATGGAGGTCCTCGTCTGCTCGGGCGACCGCGACTCGTTCCAGCTCGTGGGCCCCGACGTCACGGTGCTCTACCCGAAGAAGGGCGTCTCGGAGCTCGCGCGCATGGACAGCGCCGCCGTCGTCGAGAAGTACGGCGTGCCGCCCGAGCGCTACCCGGACCTCGCCGCGCTCGTGGGCGAGACGTCCGACAACCTGCCGGGCATCCCCGGCGTCGGGCCCAAGACGGCCGCCAAGTGGATCACGGCGTACGGCGACCTCGACGGCCTGCTCGACCACGCGGACGAGATCAAGGGCAAGGCGGGGGAGAACCTCCGTGCGCACCTCGACCAGGTCCGCCTCAACCGACGGCTCAACGCGCTCCTGCGCGACCTCGAGCTCCCCGTCGGCCCCGACGACCTCGTGACGCGTCCCTGGGACCGCGAGGCCGCGCACCGCGTCCTCGACGCGCTCGAGTTCCGGGCCCTGCGCGACCGGCTCTTCGCGATCGCGCCCGAGGGCGAGGTCGAGACCGAGGCGGGGTTCGACGTCGAGCTCGCCGACGTCCTGCCCGGGGGGCTCGGCGCGTGGCTCGCCGAGCACGGTGACCGGTGCCTCGGGGTCGAGGTGGCCGGCAAGGCGGTGCCCGGTGGCGGGGACGCCTGGGCGGTCGCGGTGTCCGACGACGCCGGGGCGGCCGTGGCGCTCGAGCTCGCCGACGTCGCGGGGGCCGACGACGAGGCGCTGGCCGCGTGGCTCGCGGACCCGGCGCGGCCCAAGGTCGTGCACGGCGCGAAGTCCGCGTGGCACGAGCTCGCGGCGCGCGGCTACGACCTGGCGGGCGTCACGTTCGACACCGAGCTCGCCGCCTACCTGTGCCATCCGGACCAGCGCGGCTACGACCTCGGCGACCTCGTCGTGCGCCACCTGCACCGCGAGCTGCGCCCCGACACCGAGGCGGGCAACGACGCCCAGGGCGCGCTCGACCTCTCGCTCGACGGGAACGGCGAGCAGGAGCGCGACGCCGTCCGCGCGCTCGCCGTCGCCCAGCTCGGCGACGCCCTCGCGGGCGAGCTCGAGGACCGCGGGGCCACGACGCTCCTCACCGACCTCGAGCTGCCGCTCTCCCAGGTGCTTGCGCGCATGGAGCAGCGCGGCATCGCCGCGGACGTCGAGTACCTGCGCGAGCTCGAGCAGCACTTCGGCGACCTCGTCGCGACCGCCGCGTCGGAGGCGTACGCCGTCATCGGGCGCGAGGTGAACCTCGGCTCGCCCAAGCAGCTGCAGGAGGTGCTGTTCGACCAGCTCGGGATGCCCAAGACGAAGAAGATCAAGACGGGCTACACGACCGACGCGTCGGCGCTCGCGGACCTCTTCGTCAAGACGCAGCACCCGTTCCTCGAGCACCTGCTCGCGCACCGTGACGCCTCGCGCCTGCGCCAGACCGTGGAGGGCCTGCTCAAGTCCGTCGCGGACGACGGACGGATCCACACGACGTTCCAGCAGACCATCGCGGCGACCGGGCGCCTCAGCTCGACCGACCCGAACCTCCAGAACATCCCGATCCGGACGGAGGCGGGCCGTCGCATCCGGCGCGCGTTCGTCGTCGGGGAGGGCTACGAGACGCTCATGACGGCCGACTACAGCCAGATCGAGATGCGCATCATGGCGCACCTGTCGGGTGACGAGGGGCTCATCGAGGCGTTCCGGTCCGGCGAGGACCTGCACTCCTACGTCGGGTCGCGCGTGTTCGAGGTCCCGGCGGCCGAGGTCACGCCCGCGATGCGCTCGAAGATCAAGGCGATGTCCTACGGCCTGGCGTACGGGTTGTCGGCGTTCGGGCTGTCGCAGCAGCTCACCATCGAGGTGGGCGAGGCGCAGAAGCTCATGGACGACTACTTCGAGCGCTTCGGCGGCGTGCGCGACTACCTCACGGGCGTCGTCGACGAGGCGCGCGCGACGGGGTACACGGCGACCATCCTCGGGCGCCGGCGATACCTGCCCGACCTCACGAGCGACAACCGGCAGCGGCGCCAGATGGCGGAGCGCATGGCCCTCAACGCGCCCATCCAGGGGAGCGCGGCCGACATCATCAAGGTCGCGATGCTGGGCGTCCAGCGCGCGATCGACGAGCGCGGACTGCGCTCGCGGCTGCTCCTGCAGGTGCACGACGAGCTCGTGGTCGAGGTCGCCCCGGGCGAGCGCGACGCCGTCGAGGAGGTGCTGCGCACGCAGATGGGCGCGGCGGCGGACCTCGACGTGCCGCTCGACGTCTCGGTCGGTGTCGGCGCGACGTGGCACGAGGCGGGTCACTGACCCGGCCGGGTCAGCCCGGGAGGCGCGTGCGGAAGATCGCCGTCCCGGGCAGGTAGGCACCGCGCACCGGGCCCCAGCCGCCCCACACCTCGGTGTTGTCGGCGGGCCACTCGGGCTCGACGACGTCGCGCAGCTCCAGCCCGCCGGCGACCACCTCGCGCACGTGGTCGCCCAGCGTGCGGTGGTACTCGGCGTAGACGACACGGCCGGCGGCGTCCGTCTCGACGTAGGGACGGCGGTCGAAGTACGAGCGGTTCGCGGTCAGCCCGTGCGCGCTCGGGTCGTCGGGGAACGCCCAGCGGGAGGGGTGCGTGACGGAGAACGTCCAGGTGCCGCCCGGTCGGAGCACCCGGGCGACCTCGCGGTGGATCGCGTCGGCGTCGGGGACGAACGGGATCGCGCCGAACGACGTGAACGCGGCGTCGAAGCTCCCGTCGGCGAACGGCAGGCGGCGCGCGTCGGCCTGGACGGCGGGCACGCGGATCCCCGTCGCCCGGTCGAGCGCCGCACCCGCGGCGAGCATGCCCCGGGAGACGTCCGTGGCGACCGCCTGCGCGCCCTGGGCGACGAGCCAGCGCGAGCACTGTGCCGCGCCGGCCCCGACCTCGAGGACGCGGAGACCGGTCACCTCGCCGAGCAGGCGCGCGTCGCGCTCCCGAAGTCCCTCCGGGCACCAGCAGAAGTCCGCCGCGCCGAGGAACGCCCCGTGCTCGTCGAGATACTCGGCGGCGTTCGCGTCCCACCACCCGCGCCCGGCGCGGCCACCCTCGGCGGCGGGCACGTCCCGGTAGCCGGCGTCCGCCGTCGGGCCGGGCGGGGCGACGTCCGGGACCGGGACCTGCGGCGGCACGGGGGCGGGGGTCTGGCTCATGCGGCCCATTGTCCCGGGCACCACCGGCCCCGGGCACCGCAGGGCGCCGCACGGCCCGGACGCGCGGGACCTTGGTCGTCGGCGTGCCCGAGGACCGGGACGGGCCGTGACCCGGGCCGCGGGGTTGACTAGGGTTGAGCGTGACGCGGTGCCGCGGAGGTCGGCACCTCCGTCGACGCCGGGCACGCGCGCGAGGACGCGCGACGGGACGACGAGACGGAGGAACAGGTGCGCATCGGACTTCTCACCGGCGGAGGCGACTGCCCCGGCCTGAACGCGGCGATCCGGGCCGTGGTCAAGCAGGGGACGGGGGAGTACGGGCACACCATCATCGGCTTCCGCAACGGATGGCGCGGCGTGGTCGACGGCGACGTGCACCCGCTGGGGCGCCAGGACATCCGCAACGTGCTGCCGGTCGGCGGGACGCTGCTGGGTACCGCGCGGTTCCACCCGCGCGAGGAGGACGGCAGCATGGACGCCGTGCTCGCGACGGTCGAGGCCGAGCACCTCGACGCCCTGATCTGCATCGGCGGCGACGGCACGCTGCACGCGGCGAGCCGCGTCGCCGAGGCGGGCGTCAAGATCGTCGCGATCCCCAAGACGATCGACAACGACGTCGAGGGGACGGACCTGTCGATCGGCTTCCACACGGCGGTGAACATCGCGACCGAGGCCCTCGACCGGGTGCACACGACGGCGGAGAGCCACAACCGCGTCATGGTGGTCGAGGTCATGGGCCGCCACGCCGGCTGGATCGCGGTCAACGCGGGCATCGCGGGCGGTGCCGAGGTCGTCCTCGCCCCCGAGGAGCCCTTCGACATCGACCAGCTCGTGAAGTTCCTGCGGCACCGGCACCGGGCGCACGCGAACTTCTCGATCGTCGTCGTCGCGGAGGGCGCGGTCCCGCGCGAGGGGTCGTCGATGGAGTTCACGCAGCAGCTCGGCCGCTTCGGCGAGATCGTCGCGGGGTCGATCGGCGAGCGCGTGAGCGCGGAGATCGCGGAGCGCACGGGGTTCGACACGCGGCTCACGGTGCTCGGGCACGTGCAGCGCGGCGGGGAGCCGACGCCGACCGACCGCATCCTCGGGAGCCGGTTCGGGGTCGCGGCAGTCGACGCGGTGAGCGCGGGGACGTCGGGCGTGATGACGGCGCTGCGGGGCGAGCGCGTCGAGCTCGTGTCGCTGGCCGAGGTCGCGGGCCGGCCCAAGCGTGTCCCGGAGGAGCTGCTGCGCGTCGCGCGCGTGCTCGCGTGAGCGCCCCGGGTGCGACCGGGCGGGGGCGGTGCCGCGCACCGGCGTCGCGTTGACCGCCGGGGTGACACCCGGATAAGGTGGACGGCGGTGCGTTGCGCCTGCCTTCGTCCCGGACCACGACGCCCACCATGACGTCACCGGGTCAGCGGCAGCGGCGCGCCGAGAACCCTACCCGCTCGACTACACCTGTCCGCATCGGAGCATCGAACTCAATGACCATCTCTACCCCCGCGAAGTCCGCACCCCAGGTTGCCGTCAACGACATCGGCACCGAGGAGGACTTCCTCGCCGCCGTTGACGCGACCATCAAGTACTTCAACGACGGCGACATCGTCGAAGGCACGATCGTCAAGGTGGACCGCGACGAGGTCCTCCTCGACATCGGCTACAAGACCGAGGGCGTCATCCCCTCCCGCGAGCTGTCCATCAAGCACGACGTGGACCCCGGTGAGGTCGTCAACGTCGGCGACGCGGTCGAGGCCCTCGTCCTCCAGAAGGAGGACAAGGAAGGCCGTCTGATCCTGTCCAAGAAGCGCGCCCAGTACGAGCGCGCCTGGGGCACGATCGAGAAGATCAAGGAGGAGGACGGCGTCGTCACCGGCACCGTCATCGAGGTCGTCAAGGGTGGTCTCATCCTCGACATCGGCCTCCGTGGCTTCCTCCCGGCCTCCCTGGTGGAGATGCGTCGCGTCCGCGACCTCCAGCCGTACGTCGGCAAGGAGATCGAGGCGAAGATCATCGAGCTCGACAAGAACCGCAACAACGTCGTCCTCTCGCGCCGCGCCTGGCTCGAGCAGACGCAGTCCGAGGTCCGCTCCACCTTCCTGCAGACGCTGCAGAAGGGCCAGGTGCGCCCCGGTGTCGTCTCCTCGATCGTCAACTTCGGTGCGTTCGTGGACCTCGGCGGCGTCGACGGCCTCGTGCACGTCTCCGAGCTGTCCTGGAAGCACATCGACCACCCGTCCGAGGTCGTCGAGGTCGGCCAGGAGGTCACGGTCGAGGTCCTGGACGTCGACTTCGACCGCGAGCGCGTCTCGCTGTCGCTGAAGGCGACGCAGGAGGACCCGTGGCAGACGTTCGCCCGGACCCACGCGATCGGTCAGGTCGTCCCGGGCAAGGTCACCAAGCTCGTCCCGTTCGGTGCGTTCGTGCGCGTCGAGGACGGCATCGAGGGCCTCGTGCACATCTCGGAGCTGGCCGTGCGCCACGTCGAGCTGCCGGAGCAGGTCGTCAACGTCGGCGACGAGGTCTTCGTCAAGGTCATCGACATCGACCTCGAGCGCCGTCGCATCTCGCTGTCGCTCAAGCAGGCCAACGAGGGCGTGGACCCGGAGTCGGACGACTTCGACCCCGCGCTCTACGGCATGGCCGCCGAGTACGACGAGCAGGGGAACTACAAGTACCCCGAGGGCTTCGACCCGGAGACCAACGAGTGGCTCGAGGGCTTCGAGGCGCAGCGCGAGGCCTGGGAGGCGGAGTACGCGAAGGCGCACGAGCGCTGGGAGGCGCACCGCAAGCAGGTCGCCGAGGCCGTCAAGGCCGACTTCGACGCCGCGTCGGGCGACTCGGGCTCCTCGAGCTCGTCGTCCTCGAGCAGCACGTCCTACTCGTCGGCCCCGGCCGCCGAGGCCACGGGCACGCTCGCGTCGGACGAGGCGCTCGCCGCGCTCCGCGAGAAGCTCACGGGCAACTGACCCGGCCGGCGGCCCCGCGCGGGACGCCACGCTGAGCAGACGAAGGCCCGCCACCCCTCGGGGTGGCGGGCCTTCGTCGTGCCCGGCACGTGCCCTGGCGCTCACAGCGCCGACCAGGTGGTCCTGGTCCGTCAGCGGCCGCGGACGAGCCGGGACCGCCTGGTCGACGGGCCGGGACCACCTGCTCGGCGGTCGGCCGTCAGGCGGTCGCCGTCGCCGGCTCGGGGGCCGTGGCAGCGGCCAGGACTGTGCTCGGTTCGCTGCCCGACGGCGCGGGTGAGTCGGCGAACTGCGTCCGGTAGAGCGCGGCGTAGCGGCCGCCGCGCGCGAGGAGCTCGGCGTGCGTGCCCGTCTCGACGACGCGGCCGGCGTCGAGGACGACGATGAGGTCGGCCTCCCGGACGGTCGAGAGCCGGTGCGCGATGACGAGCGACGTGCGCCCGCGCAGCGCCTCGGCGAGGGCCGCCTGGACCGCGGCCTCGGAGTCCGAGTCGAGGTGCGCCGTCGCCTCGTCGAGGACGACGAGCTGCGGGGCCTTGAGGAACACCCGGGCGATCGCGAGCCGCTGCCGCTCGCCGCCGGACATCCGGTAGCCGCGGTCGCCGACGACGGTGTCCATGCCGGACGGCAGGGCGGCGACGACGTCCCACACGTGCGCGCGGCGCAGCGCGGACTCGAGCTCGGCGTCCGTCGCGTCCGGCTTGGCGTACCGGAGGTTCTCGGCGATCGAGTCGTGGAAGAGGTGCGCCTCCTGCGTGACCACGCCGACGGCGTCGTGCAGGCTCTCCTGCGTGACGTCGCGCAGGTCGCGCCCGGCGATCCGCACGTGCCCGGAGGTCGGGTCGTACATGCGCGTGACGAGCTGCGACACGGTCGTCTTGCCTGCGCCGGACGAGCCGACGAGAGCGACCATCGCCCCCGCGGGGACCGAGAAGGTGACGTCGCGCAGGGTGTCGGTCGTGGGGTCGGTCCCCTCGACGGCGACGGACTCGAGCGAGGCGAGGGAGACCTCCGACGCGCTGGGGTAGCGGAACGTCACGCCGTCGAGCTCGAGGCTCGCCCCGTGCCGCTCGACGTCGTCGGCGAGGTCGTCGGCATCGGGTGCGTCGGTGACGGTGGGCTCGAGGTCGAGCACCTCGAGCACGCGCTCGAAGCTCACGAGCGCGGTCATGACGTCGACCTGGACGTTGGACATCGCGGTGAGCGGGCCGTAGAGGCGCCCGAGGTAGGCGGTGAGCGCGACGACGGTGCCGACCGTCAGCGTGCCCGAGATCGCCATGACGCCGCCGAGCCCGTAGACGATGGCGACGGCGACCGACGCGACGACGGTGAGGCCGACGCGGAAGACCGTGCCGTACATGGCCTGCTTCACGCCGATGTCACGGACGCGGCCGGCCTGGGCGGCGAACCGGGACGACTCGCGGGCCGGGTCGCCGAAGACCTTGACGAGGTGGGCGCCCGCGACGTTGAACCGCTCGTTCATGGTCTGCGCGGCCTCGGCGTTGAGCTCGTAGCTCTCGCGCGTGATCGCGGCGAGGCGCTTGCCGACCCAGCGGGCCGGGAGCACGAACGCGGGCAGCAGGGTCAGGGCGAGGAGCGTGAGCTGCCAGGACATGGAGAGCATCGCGGCGAGGACGAACACGACGGTGAGGAGGTTCGAGAAGACGTTCGAGAGCGTCGACGTGAACGCCTGCTGCGCGCCGAGGACGTCGCCGTTGAGGCGCTGCACGAGCGCACCGGTCCGGGTGCGGCTGAAGAAGGCGAGCGGCATGCGCTGCACGTGGTCGAAGACGGCCGTGCGCAGGTCGACGATGAGGCCCTCGCCGATGCGCGAGGAGAACCAGCGCTGGGCGACCCCGAGCGCGCCCGAGAGCACCGCCAGCCCGGCGGCGACGAGCGAGAGCGCGACGACGACGCCGACGTCGCCTGCCGTGATGCCGTCGTCGATGATGCGCTGGAACAGCAGCGGCGTGGCCGCGCCCGCCGCGGCGTCGACCGAGATGAGCACGAGGAACGCCGCGAGCTGGCGCCGGTAGGGCCGGGCGAACGTGAGGACGCGTCGGATCGTGCCGCGGTGCAGCCGACGGGACGCGACGGAGGAGTCCTGGCGGAACGAGCGCATGCCGCGCCCGCCGCCGGAGCCGGGGAGGGGTGAGGGGAAAGACATGGGGCCTCCTGGGTGGGGGAGGGGCGGCGCGGTCGTCCGCGGCGGCATGGTCGTCCGCGGCGGCGGGCGCGGTCGTGCGACCGCTCGCGCGACAGCGATAGTGAGTTTAACTCACAATGAGTGTGCTCCACAAGACCCCCGTCCGCCGGGTACGCTCGGCCTCGTGACGAGCGATGCGAGCGCGCGCCCCGCACGGGGCGCGGTGGGCGGCCCGACCTCCACGGACGAGGCGGGCGAGTTCCTCTCGCTCCTGCACGCGGCGCTCCGGAGCGTGCGCCGTGAGGCGAGCGAGCGCGCCGAGCCCGCCGGGACGACCCCCGGCCAGTACCGGATGCTGCGCTTCCTCGCCCGCTGCGACGAGCCCTGTCGGCTCGGCGCGGTCGCGTCCGCGCTGGACGTCGCGCCCCGGTCGGTGACGTCCAAGGTGGACGACGCCGAACGGGCCGGGCTCGTCCGGCGCACCCCCGACCCGCACGACCGGAGGGCGACGCTCGTCGCGCTCACCCCGCGGGGGCGGGAGGTCGTCGCGCAGGTGGGAGCGGAGCGGTCGTCGAGCGCCGGGACGCTCCTCGCGCGCCTCGACGCCGCCGAGCGCGCCGAGCTCCTGCGGCTCCTGCGCGCCGTCGCGGGCGAGCGACCGGACGGTGCGCACGCCGACCACCGGTCGGAGGGCGGCTCGGGAGAGCCGTCGGGCGCGCACGGCTGAGCCGCTCCGCGTGGTCGACCGTCCCGGCGCGAGGACGCCCACCGGCTGGCAGGATGGGGCGCATGTTTCGCATCGGCCTGACCGGAGGAATCGCGGCGGGGAAGTCCGTCGCGCTCGCACGCTTCGCCGAGCTCGGCGCCGTCGTCGTGGACTACGACGCGCTCTCGCGCGACGCGGTGGCGCCCGGGACGGTCGGCCTCGACGAGGTCGTCGAGGCGTTCGGGCCGGACGTCCTGGACGACGACGGCGCGCTCGACCGGGCCGCGCTCGGTCGGGTCGTGTTCGGCGACGCCGCCGCGCGCGAGCGTCTCAACGCGATCGTCCACCCGGAGGTGCGTCGGCTCGCGGCCGAGCGCGAGGCGGCCGCCGGCGCGGCCGACCCCCGGGCCGTCGTCGTGCACGACATCCCGCTCCTCGTCGAGACGGGTGACCCCGCCCGGTTCCACTGCGTCGTGGTCGTGCACACGCCCGTGGACGTGCGGGTGAGCCGGCTCGTCGAGGGACGCGGGCTGACCGAGGACGAGGCCCTCGCCCGCGTCGCCGCCCAGGCCGACGACGCGTCGCGCCTCGCCGCGGCGGACGTGACCCTCGACGGGTCCGGCTCCCCGGAGGCGCTGCGCGTGCAGGTCGACGAGCTGTGGGCACGCGTGCGCGCGGAGGTCGACGCCGAGGTCCAGGCCGAGATCGAGGAGCACGAGGCGTGACGGTCGTCGTCAGCGGGTTCGAGCCGTTCGACGGTGCCCTCGAGAACCCGTCGTGGGAGACCGCGGCGCGGCTCGCCGAGCGCGGGGAGGCGCTCGTCGGCGACCGGGTCGTCGCCGTCCGGCTGCCGGTGACGTTCGCCGGAGCGTGGCCGGTGCTCGACGCCGCGATCCGCGAGCACGACCCCGAGGTCGTCGTGGCGCTCGGCCTGGCGGGAGGTGCGTCGGGCGTGCGCCTCGAACGGGTCGCGGTCAACGTGCGCGACGCCCGGATCCCCGACAACGCGGGCGCGCAGCCCGTCGACCTGCCCGTCGCCGAGGGCGGGCCGGTCGGGTACTGGTCGACGCTCCCGCTCAAGGTGTCGCTCGCGGCGATCCGCGCGACGGGTGTTCCGGTGGCGGTGTCGAGCACCGCGGGGACCTACGTGTGCAACGACGTCTTCTACGCCCTCATGCATCACTGGGGTGCCGGGCCGGGTCGGCGCGCCGGCTTCGTCCACGTCCCCGGGGCCGACGTCGTCCCGATCGCGGACCAGGTCGCGGCCGTGGCCGCCGTCGTGCGGCACGCGCTCCTCGGTAGTCCCGAGCCGGCCCTCGCGGCCGGTTCGGAGAGCTGAGCCGAGCGCGGGGACGCCGAGGGCCCGGCAGGTCTCGCCTGCCGGGCCCTCGGTGCGTGCTCGTGGTCGAGGCGTCAGCTCGTCGCGCGCCGACGTGCCACGACGAGGATCGTCGCGCCCCCGGCGAGCAGCAGCGCAGCGACGACGGCCAGCACGACGACCGACGCGCCCGTCGTGGCGAGGCCGCTCTCGGGCGAGTCGTCGCCCTTCTCGGCGGACGCAGGGGTCGCGTCCGGGCTGGCGGCCGGGGTCTCGGCGGCCGGGGTCGCCTCCACCGTGGGCTCGCCCGGCTCCTCCGTGGACGGGGTCTCCTCGGTCGTCGGCGGCGTGGTCACGCCCTCGCCCGGGTTCGGGCCTTCCGGCGACGGCTCGGGCTCGGGCTCCTCGACGAACGGCGTCGACTCGCACGGGCCGGCGAACGGGTAGTTGTGGTGCTCGATCCCGGCGCCACCGGTGTAGGAGACGGCGCCGTTCGACAGGATGCGCCCGTTGGTCGAGGTCGCCAGCGTGAGGGTCGCGTCCGTGCGCGGGACGACGACCGTCCCGGGGAACTGGTCGTTCGTGCCGAGCGTCACCCGGGTCGCGTCCGGGAAGCTCCACAGGAAGTGCGCCGACAGGTGCTGGGCGGTCTGGTAGACGCGCACGCCGCCGTACTCGACGTGCTGCAGCCGCGACACGTCCACGGAGGTGCCGGTGACGGTGAGGAGCACCGGCCCCGTCCCGGTGACGTACAGCGCGGTGAGAGTCGATGCCTGGTCGGCCGTGAGCGTGTACCGCGCTCCGGCCTCGACCGTCAGCACCCCGCCCTCGGGCGCGGCGGCGACGGCGCCGTCGGCGGCGTCGGCCGCGATGCCCGTGACGAGCCCGGGGAGCGCGACGTAGGGACGCAGCGCAACGTCGCGGCCCACGCCCTGCGTGACCGTGCCCGGACGGCCGGGCGCGTTGCGGCTCTCGGTGCTCGGGGTCGCGCCGGTGATCTTCCCGCCGACGACGACGTTGCCACCGCTCGAGGCGTGGAAGCCGACCTGGGTGTTCGTCGCGGTCGCGAGGTCGCCGCCGACGACGAGCATGTCGGTCCCGCCGGCCGGGGTGATCGCCGAGCCGCCGCCCCCTGCGGTCCCGACGTTGAGGCTCCCGGCTCCGGAGAGGTCGGCGTCCCCGCCCACGACGACGCGGCCCTCGAGCTCGGTCGCGGTCGTGACGGTGAGCCCGCCGCCCGCCCAGATACCGACGCCCGCGTCCTCCACGGCGGTGAGCTCGTAGACGTCGACCGGTCGCGTGGACGGGTCCGCGGTGCAGACGTCGTCGGCGGTGACCTCCGGCGTGGTGGCCAGCGGCGCGGCGGTCGCCGGCGCGGCGAGGCCGACGGTCGTCAGGGCGAGGGCGGTGAGGGCGAGCAGGGGGATTCCGCGGGGGCGCGCGGGGTGAAGGCGCATGGTGTCGGCTCCAGGTCGAGGGTTCGCTAGCGGCGCTGACTTACTGCGCACGGACTCCGCCGCCCGTGGTCCGTGCTGTCGTGCTGCTCCACGGGCGTCGGGGAGCGCGGCAGGGTCGAGGCGACCCTAGAGGTTGCGAATGACACCTTCCAAATTACGTCGGGGTGATTTCCCGGAACGACTCCTCCAGGGGGCGCCGACCGCGCACGGAGGGGTCCGTGTGGGTGGGTCGACGTACCGTGGAGGCATGCGTCCCGTGACCGATCTCCAGCGTGCGACCACCCCGTTCGAGGTCATCTCCGAGTACCAGCCGTCGGGCGACCAGCCCACGGCGATCGCTGACCTCGCGCAGCGCATCCGCGCGGGGGAGAAGGACGTCGTGCTCCTCGGCGCCACCGGCACGGGCAAGTCGGCGACGACGGCGTGGCTCATCGAGGAGCTGCAGCGCCCGACGCTGGTCATGGCGCCGAACAAGACGCTCGCCGCGCAGCTCGCGACGGAGTTCCGGGAGCTGCTGCCGCACAACGCGGTCGAGTACTTCGTCTCGTACTACGACTACTACCAGCCCGAGGCGTACATCGCGCAGACGGACACCTACATCGAGAAGGACTCGTCCATCAACGACGAGGTCGAGCGGCTGCGGCACTCCGCCACGAGCTCCCTGCTCACCCGGCGCGACGTCGTCGTGGTCGCCTCCGTGTCGTGCATCTACGGTCTCGGCACGCCGCAGGAGTACGTCGACCGGATGGTCCGGCTCGACGTCGGCATGCAGGTCGAGCGCGACGACCTGCTGCGGCAGTTCGTGACGATGCAGTACACGCGCAACGACATGGCGTTCACGCGCGGGACGTTCCGCGTGCGCGGTGACACGGTCGAGATCATCCCGGTGTACGAGGAGCTCGCGGTCCGCATCGAGTTCTTCGGCGACGAGATCGAGAGCATCCAGACCCTGCACCCGCTCACGGGCGACGTGATCCGGTCCGAGCCGAGCATCCACGTGTTCCCGGCCACGCACTACGTCGCCGGGCCGGAGCGCATGGAGCGCGCGATCTCCTCGATCGAGGCCGAGCTCGCCGAGCGGCTCGACGAGCTCGAGCGGCAGAACAAGCTGCTCGAGGCACAGCGGCTGCGCATGCGCACCACCTACGACATCGAGATGATGCGCCAGATCGGCACCGCGTCCGGGATCGAGAACTACTCGCGGCACATCGACGGCCGCGAGGCAGGCTCGGCGCCGAACACGCTGCTCGACTACTTCCCGGAGGACTTCCTCCTCGTCATCGACGAGTCGCACGTGACCGTGCCGCAGATCGGCGCCATGTTCGAGGGCGACATGTCGCGCAAGCGCAGCCTCGTCGACCACGGGTTCCGGCTGCCGAGCGCGATGGACAACCGGCCGCTGCGCTGGGAGGAGTTCGTCGAGCGCATCGGCCAGACCGTGTACCTGTCGGCGACGCCCGGCGACTACGAGCTCTCGATGGCCGACGGCGTCGTCGAGCAGATCATCCGGCCGACCGGCCTGGTCGACCCGGAGGTGCTCGTCAAGCCCACCACGGGGCAGATCGACGACCTGCTGCACGAGATCCGCGAGCGGGTCGAGCGGAACGAGCGCGTCCTCGTCACGACGCTCACCAAGAAGATGGCGGAAGACCTCACGGACTACCTGCTCGAGAAGGACGTGCGGGTCCGGTACCTGCACTCGGAGGTCGACACGCTGCGGCGCGTGGAGCTCCTGCGCGAGCTGCGCCTCGGCGAGTACGACGTCCTCGTCGGCATCAACCTGCTGCGCGAGGGCCTCGACCTGCCCGAGGTGTCGCTCGTCGCGATCCTCGACGCCGACAAGGAGGGATTCCTGCGGTCGCCCAAGTCGCTCATCCAGACGATCGGCCGCGCGGCCCGCAACGTCTCGGGCCAGGTGCACATGTACGCGGACAAGATCACGCCGGCGATGGCGGCGGCGATCGAGGAGACCGAGCGGCGCCGCGAGCGGCAGATCGCGTACAACACGGAGCACGGGGTCGATCCGACGCCGTTGCGCAAGCGGATCTCCGACGTGACGGACATGCTCGCGCGCGAGGACGTCGACACGGCCGAGCTGCTCGCGGGCGGGTACCGACAGCCGGGCAAGGGCGCGAAGGGCAGGGCGCCGGTGCCGGGAGCGCCCAAGGAGGGCGCGTCGTCGGGCAACCGGCTTGCCGGCGCGGCGGCGAGCGACCTCGCCGAGCTCATCCAGGAGCTCAGCGACCAGATGCACGCGGCCGCGGGCGAGCTGCAGTTCGAGCTCGCCGCCCGGCTGCGCGACGAGATCTCGGGGCTCAAGAAGGAGCTGCGGCAGATGCAGGCCGCGACGGCCTGACGCGGAGGCCCGGACGGTCGTCGGGCGCGCTCTGCCTCCAGTGACCTGCGCGGGACCGAGCGGTCGGCCGGGGCCGAGGAACATCTCGCCCGCGCGTCAGGTTGTCCTGTGCAGAGGGGCGATGGCCTATGCTGGCTCCTCGTTGAAGGGGAGTATTCCTCCGCGGTGATGTCGTCATCACGGCCGGCGCAGTCGTCGGCCCGGTGTCACCGGTCCCACTACCACCAGCCCGCGTCCCGTGCGGGTGCGGGTGGCGGTGCGTGGCGGAAGAGACCTTCGGTACACAGTGCTCCCCACGTACCGGAGGAATCTTCATGGATGTGCCCGTCTGGGTCTGGCTCGTCACCGTCGGCGTGATCCTCGCGATGCTCGCCGTCGACTACGTGGGGCACGTGCGCACGCCCCACGCCCCGAGCCTGCGCGAGGCCACGTGGTGGTCCGCGGGCTACGTCGCCGTCGCGGTGGCCTTCGGTGGCATCGTCTGGGCCGTCTGGGGCTCGACGTACGGCGGCGAGTACTTCGCCGGCTACATCACCGAGAAGAGCCTGTCAGTCGACAACCTCTTCGTGTTCGTCCTCATCATGACGAGCTTCCGCGTCCCGCGGCTCTACCAGCAGAAGGTGCTGCTCATCGGCATCACGATCGCGCTGGTCCTGCGGACGATCTTCATCTTCCTCGGCGCGGCCCTCATCGAGAACTTCAGCTGGGTCTTCTACGTCTTCGGCGCGTTCCTGCTGTACACCGCGTGGACGCAGGTCAAGGCCGGCACCGGCCACGACGAGGAGTTCCACGAGAACGGCGCGCTGCGGCTGACCCGCCGCCTGTTCCCGACGACGGAGACGTACGTCGAGGACAAGATGACGACGAGGATCGACGGGAAGCGCTACATCACCCCGATGCTCATCGTGATGATCGCGATCGGCAGCGCGGACCTGCTCTTCGCGGTCGACTCGATCCCCGCGATCTTCGGCCTCACGCAGGAGACCTTCCTCGTGTTCGCCGCCAACGCGTTCTCGCTGCTCGGCCTGCGCCAGCTCTACTTCCTCATCGACGGCCTCCTCGACCGCCTCGTCTACCTCGCGTACGGCCTCGCGGCGATCCTCGGCTTCATCGGCGTCAAGCTGCTCATCCACGCGCTGCACAAGAACGAGGTGCCGTTCATCAACGGCGGTGAGCACATCACCGCCGTCCCGGAGATCTCGACGGCGCTGTCGCTCGGGTTCATCGTCGTCGTGCTCACGATCACCACGGTCGCGAGCCTCGCCAAGGACCGCGCCGACCGTCGGCGCTCCGTCGAGAGCTCGGAGGGCTCACGCTGATGGTTCACGAGCTTCCCGTCTGGTTCGAGTGGGCGTCGCTCTCGGCGCTCGCGGTGCTGCTCCTCGTCGACCTGTTCGTCGTGGGGCGCCGCCCGCACGTCCCCTCGATGCGCGAGAGCGCGCTGTGGGTCGGCTTCTACGTCGCGCTCGCCCTCGTCTTCGGGGCGATCGTGGGCGCGGTCGGCGGGGCGGCACCGGCCGGGGAGTTCTACGCGGGCTGGCTCACGGAGTACAGCCTCTCCGTGGACAACCTCTTCGTGTTCGTCATCATCATGGCGAGGTTCGCGGTCCCGCGGGACCAGCAGCAGCGCGTGCTGATGGTCGGCATCATCGTCGCACTCGTCCTGCGCGGGGCGTTCATCCTCGCGGGTGCGGCGATCATCGCCCAGTTCGTGTGGGTGTTCTACCTGTTCGGCGCGTTCCTCATCTACACGGCCGTCAAGCTCGTGGCCGGCGGGGACGAGCCCGAGGAGTACCACGAGAACCGCGCCGTCCGGGCCCTGCGGCGGGTCCTGCCGCTGGGCACGCAGTACGACGGCGGCCGGCTGCGCACGGTCGAGGACGGCAAGCGGGTCTTCACGCCGCTGGTCATCGTGTTCCTCGCGATCGGCAGCACCGACCTGCTCTTCGCGTTCGACTCGATCCCCGCGATCTTCGGGCTCACCCAGGACCCGTTCATCGTCTTCACGACGAACGTCTTCGCGCTGATGGGCCTGCGCCAGCTCTACTTCCTCCTGGGCGGCCTGCTCGAGCGCCTCGTCTACCTGCCGATCGGTCTGGCGGTGATCCTCGGGTTCATCGGCGTGAAGCTGATCCTCGAGGCGCTGCACGAGAACACGCTGCCGTTCATCAACGGCGGGGAGCACCTCGACGCCGTCCCGACGGTCCCGATCTGGCTGTCGCTGGTCGTGATCATCGGCGCGCTCGCCGTCACGACGGTCGCGAGCCTCCTGCGCACGCGGGCGCTGCACGCCCAGGACGACTCCGAGGTGGCCGCGACGCGCGGCGCTGCCGCCGTCGTGGAGGACGCGGTCCAGGAGCCCGAGGGGGAGTCGGTGGACGGGGGCGCGCCGGTCGGCGAGACACCGCCGTGGGGCACGGGCCCGCAGGACGGCACCGGGCGATAGCGCGTGCCCGACGAGCCGCGGAGCGAGACGGTGCCGGCCCGGACCGACGGGTCCCGCGGTGCCCGCCTGGCCCGGCACGCGGCGGTCAGCACGGCGCTGTCGCTGCACAGCGACCGCCGGCTCCGCGAGCTCGTGGACGCCGCCCCGCGGGTCGGTGCGGGCATCGGCGGCGAGACGTCGTCGCTCGACGTCGACGGCACACCGGTGTTCGTCAAGCGGGTGCGCCTGAGCGACCTCGAGCGCCGGGCGGACAACGTCCGCTCCACGGCGAACCTGTTCGACCTCCCCACCTTCTGCCACTACGGGGTCGGCACCATCGGCGCCCCGGGCTTCGGTGCCTGGCGGGAGCTGGCCGTGCACGTCATGACGACGGGCTGGGTGATCGCCGGGGAGCACGAGGGCTTTCCCCTGATGCACCACTGGCGAGTGCTGCCCGACGGGGGCCGGCCCCTGCCCAACGAGCTGGCCGACGTCGAGCGCGCCGTCGAGTACTGGGGCGGCGGCACGGCGGTGCGCCGCCGGATCGAGGCCCTGCGGGACTCCTCGGCGAGCATCGTGCTGTTCCTGGAACACGTCCCGCAGACGCTGCACGACTGGCTCGGCGTCCAGGTCGGGGCCGGCGGCGAGACCGCCGAGCGGGCCTGTGCGCTCGTGGAGGACGGGCTGCGCGACGGGATCGCGTTCATGAGGTCACGTGGCCTGCTGCACTTCGACGCGCACTTCGAGAACGTCCTGACCGACGGCGAGCGGCTCTACTTCGCCGACTTCGGCCTCGCCATCTCCTCGGGTTTCGACCTCTCGCCCGACGAGGTCGACTTCGTCGCCGCGCACCAGGACTACGACGACTGCTACGGCGTCACGCACCTGGTGAGCTGGCTGGCCGTCGCCCTGTTCGGGTGCCGGCCCGAGGAGCGCCGTGCGCTGGTGCGCTCCTGGGCTCAGGGCAACCCGCCGACCGACGTCTCGGCGGGGGTCGCCGCGACGCTGGTGCGACACGCCCCGGTCGCGGCGGTGGTGGGGGACTTCTACCGCGCGTTCCAGCGGGAGAGCCGTGCGACGCCGTACCCCTGGGAGGCGGTCGACCGGCTCGGTCGCGCCGACCGCGGGCCCGGCCGGGCCGGCGCTCGGTAGACCGACCCCGAAGACGGCTCGCCGTCACGCAGGCGGGATCGCGCCGGGCGGGGCCGGGCCCTCCTCAGGCGCGGTCGGCCCAGTCGCCGATGACCGGGGCCCACGGGCGCACCGTGCGTTCGGCGACGAGGCCGGCGCGTCCGAACGGGTCCTCGTCGAGGACCGCGGCGACGGCGTCGGGTGTCTCTCCGTCGAGGACGAGCAGCGCCCCGGCGGGAGCTCCCTCGTGCGCGGGCAGCGGGCCGGACGCCAGGAGCGTGCCCCGGGCGTAGAGGTCGCCCAGGAACGCGCGGTGCTCCGGACGCAGGGCGTCGAGCTCGGGGGCGCGGTCGGCGTAGACGTAGGTGACGGCGTGGATCGGCATGCCGTGAGTGAACCAGACCCGCCCGACGGCGCGCGGTCGGGGTCCGCGCCTCGGTCGTCACCGCGGTGGCGACCCGGGCTGGTCAGCCCTCCGCTACCAGCCGCGCTCGCGCCACTCGTCGAGGTGCGGTCGCTCGGCGCCGAGGGTCGTGTCCGCGCCGTGGCCGGGGTAGACCCACGTCGCGTCGTCGTACCGGTCGAAGACGCGCTCCGTGACGTCCGCGAGGAGCCGCTCGAAGCGCGCGGGGTCGTGCCCCGTGCTCCCGACCCCGCCCGGGAACAGCGAGTCGCCCGTGAACAGGTGCACCCGGCCCGCGACGGCCTCCGGCGCGCGCACCTCGGCGGGCTCGCGATAGGCGAGCGCGACCGACCCCGGCGTGTGGCCCCGCAGCGCGACGACCTCGAGCACGACGTCCCCGGCGCGGACGAGGTCCCCGTGGCGGAGGCGCCGCACCACGTGCACGTCGGCGGCCTCCGCGACGGCGTCGGCGTCGGGACCACCGACGGCCGTCGTCGCCCCCGTGACGGCGACGATCGACGCGAGGGCGCGCAGGTGGTCCGGGTGGCGGTGCGTCGTGACGACGACGTCGAGGCGCGCGGTCGGCGACCCCTCGCGGACGAGCGCGAGGACGTCGTCGGGCGCGTCGGCCGCGTCGATCAGGACCTGGGCGCCCGTGCGCCGGCACGTGAGGAGGTAGACGTCGTTCGCGAGCGGCCCGACGGCGAGCTTGCGGATCTCGACCTCGTCGAGACGGCGCACGTCGGCGGGCCCGCCCACCACAACCTGTCCCGTGTACGTCATGCGGTCAGTCTGCCTCGCCCGCCGGGCGCGGGCGGGCCACGGTGAGCGTCCGTCGGAGGACGCGCGAAGGTGACGTCGAACACCTGTGCGAATGTGGGTGGTCGGTCGTACGATGCTGCGGTGAGCAATCGCCTCGTCATCTCCGGTGCCCGCGAGCACAACCTCCGCAACGTCGACCTCGACCTCCCGCGGGACAAGCTCATCGTCTTCACGGGGCTCTCCGGCTCGGGCAAGTCCTCGCTCGCGTTCGACACCATCTTCGCGGAGGGGCAGCGCCGCTACGTCGAGTCGCTGTCGGCGTACGCGCGCCAGTTCCTCGGGCAGATGGACAAGCCCGACGTCGACTTCATCGAGGGCCTGTCGCCCGCGGTGTCGATCGACCAGAAGTCCACGAACCGCAACCCGCGCTCGACCGTCGGCACGATCACCGAGGTCTACGACTACCTCCGCCTGCTCTTCTCGCGCGCCGGGACGCAGCACTGCCCCGTGTGCGGCGAGCGCGTGACCGCGCAGACCCCGCAGCAGATCGTGGACCGTCTCCTCGAGCTGCCGGAGGGCACGCGGTACCAGGTGCTCGCGCCGGTGGTGCGCGGGCGCAAGGGCGAGTACTCCGAGCTCTTCAAGGAGCTCCAGACCAAGGGCTTCGCGCGCGCCCGCGTCGACGGCGAGGTACGCACGCTCACCGACGTCCCGGCGCTCGAGAAGAAGCTCAAGCACGACATCGAGGTCGTCGTCGACCGCCTCGTGGCACGCGAGGGCGTGCAGCGCCGGCTCACCGACTCGGTCGAGACCGCGCTCGGGCTCGCGGGCGGGCTCGTCGTCGTCGAGCTTGTCGACGCGGACGCGGACGACCCGGCGCGCGAGCGCCGCTTCTCCGAGAAGCGCGCGTGCCCCAACGACCACGAGCTCGCGCTGGACGAGATCGAGCCGCGCACGTTCTCCTTCAACGCGCCCTACGGCGCGTGCCCCGAGTGCACGGGCATCGGCTTCCGCCTCGAGGTCGACCCCGACCTCGTGGTGCCGGACGTCGAGAAGTCGCTGAGCGAGGGCGCGGTCGCGCCGTGGGCGCAGATCTCCTCGGAGTACTTCGAGCGGGTGCTCACGGCGCTCGCGGACGACCTCGGGTTCTCCATGGACACGCCGTGGCGGGCGCTGCCCGAGCGCGCGAAGAAGGCGGTCCTGCACGGGCAGAACCACCAGGTCCACGTCCGGTACAAGAACCGCTGGGGCCGCGAGCGGCAGTACTCGACCGGGTTCGAGGGCGTCATCACGTTCCTCGAGCGCCGGCACACCGAGACCGAGTCGGACTGGTCCAAGGAGAAGTACGAGGCCTTCATGCGCGAGGTCCCGTGCCCGGTGTGCCGGGGTGCGCGCCTCAAGCCCGAGGTCCTCGCCGTCAAGGTCGGCGGCAAGTCGATCTGGGACGTGTGCCGTCTCCCGCTGCGCGAGGCCGCGGCGTTCCTCGGCTCGCTCGAGCTCGGCGCGCGCGAGCGCGCCATCGCGACGGAGGTCCTCAAGGAGATCGACGCGCGCCTCGGGTTCCTGCTCGACGTCGGCCTCGACTACCTCTCGCTCGAGCGACCGGCCGCGACGCTGTCCGGCGGCGAGGCGCAGCGCATCCGGCTCGCGACGCAGATCGGCTCGGGCCTGGTGGGCGTCCTCTACGTCCTCGACGAGCCGAGCATCGGCCTGCACCAGCGCGACAACCGCCGGCTCATCGAGACGCTCACGCGCCTGCGCGACCTCGGGAACACGCTCATCGTCGTCGAGCACGACGAGGACACCATCCGCACCGCGGACTGGGTCGTCGACATCGGCCCGGGCGCGGGCGAGCACGGCGGACGCGTCGTGCACTCGGGCGACTACGCCGGACTGCTGGAGGCGCCGGAGTCGGTCACGGGCGCCTACCTCGCGGGCCGTCGCAGCATCCCGCTCCCGGCCGAGCGTCGCCCGACCGACCCGGGCCGTCAGGTCACGGTCGTGGGCGCGCGCGAGCACAACCTCACGGGCATCGACGTGAGCTTCCCGCTCGGGACGCTCACCGCCGTGACGGGGGTGTCGGGGTCGGGCAAGTCGACGCTCGTGAACTCGATCCTCTACACGGTGCTCGCCAACGAGCTCAACGGCGCGCGTCAGGTCGCGGGCCGGCACACGCGCGTTACGGGCCTGGACCACCTCGACAAGGTCGTGCACGTCGACCAGGGGCCGATCGGGCGCACGCCGCGGTCGAACCCGGCGACGTACACGGGGGTGTGGGACCACGTGCGCAAGCTGTTCGCGGAGACCACCGAGGCCAAGGTGCGCGGATACACGCCGGGCCGCTTCTCCTTCAACGTCAAGGGCGGCCGCTGCGAGGCGTGCTCGGGCGACGGCACGCTGAAGATCGAGATGAACTTCCTTCCGGACGTCTACGTGCCGTGCGAGGTCTGCCACGGCGCGCGCTACAACCGCGAGACGCTCGAGGTGCACTTCAAGGGCAAGACGGTGGCCGACGTCCTCGACATGCCGATCGAGGAGGCGTCGGAGTTCTTCGCGGCCGTCCCGGCGATCTCGCGGCACCTCAAGACGCTCGTCGAGGTCGGCCTCGGGTACGTCCGCCTCGGGCAGCCCGCCCCGACGCTCTCAGGTGGCGAGGCGCAGCGCGTGAAGCTCGCGAGCGAGCTGCAGAAGCGCTCGACCGGGCGCACGATCTACGTGCTCGACGAGCCGACGACGGGCCTGCACTTCGAGGACATCCGCAAGCTGCTCGGCGTGCTGCAGTCGCTCGTCGACAAGGGCAACAGCGTCCTCGTCATCGAGCACAACCTCGACGTCATCAAGAGCGCCGACTGGGTCGTCGACATGGGCCCGGAGGGTGGTTCGGGGGGCGGCAAGGTCGTGGCGCAGGGCACGCCCGAGCAGGTCGCGCGCGTCGAGGCGAGCCACACCGGCCGCTTCCTCGCGGAGATCCTCGACCAGCACGACCCCGTGCCGGTCGGTGCGCCGACGAAGCCCGGTGCGGCGCCGGCGCCCGCCGCGAAGGGAGCCAAGGGTCGTTCGGCCAAGGCCCGCCGGGCGACCGACGAGGGCACGACCCGCCCGCGCCGCAAGGCGTCCGCGGCCTAGCCGAGAGCCGACGCGGTGCGCCGGCTTGCTGCCCTGGCGTGACCCCGCGGCGACGCGTCCTCGACGCGCCGCCGCGGGTGTCGAGGGCCGCGGGGCGGGCCGCTCAGGCGGCGGCCCGGCGCGGAGGCGCCGGCTCGACGAGCACGCGGAAGTTCACCGAGCGTGCGATGAAGCAGTGGTCGTGCGCGCGCTGGTGGAGGGCGGCCAGCGACTCTTCGTCGGTCCCCGGGCCGTCGTCGACCACGACGCGGGGGTGCAGCGTGACGTCCGTGAACTGCCCCTCGCCGCCGGACTCGACGCGGATCGTGCCGGTGACGTCGTCCACGTACTCCCGCACGACGACGCCCGCCGCCGCGGCGAGGTGGAGGAACCACAGCATGTGGCACTGCGAGAGGCTCACGACGAACAGCTCCTCGGGACTGTAGCGCGTCGGGTCGCCCCGGAACGCCGGGTCCGCGGACCCGGGCAGCGGCGGCCTCCCCTCGAGCAGGACGTCGTGGTCCCGGCCGTAGGCCGTGTAGGAGGCGGTGCCCCTGTCGCCCGCGCCCGTCCAGCGGACCGTCGCGGCGTACCCGTGCTGTGCGCTCATGGCCGCCACCCTAGCGGGCGGTGGTGCAGGTCACACCACGTCTTCGCCGGGCCGCCGCGGCCGCGCACGTCCCCTGCCGCCGCGCCGTCGGTGGCCTGACCTAGGCTGGAGAACATGGCTGATCCCGCGACGTACCGCCCGGCGCCGGGGGAGATCCCCACCTCGCCAGGCGTCTACCGGTTCCGCGACGACCACGGGCGCGTGATCTACGTCGGCAAGGCCAAGAACCTGCGCGCGCGCCTGTCGAACTACTTCCAGGACGTCGCGAACCTGCACCACCGCACCCAGACGATGGTGACGACCGCGGCGTCCGTCGAGTGGACCGTCGTGGGCACCGAGGTCGAGGCTCTCGCGCTCGAGTACTCCTGGATCAAGGAGTTCGACCCGCGGTTCAACGTCAAGTACCGCGACGACAAGTCCTACCCGTACCTCGCGGTGACGATGGGGGAGGAGTTCCCCCGCGCCCAGGTCATGCGCGGCGCCAAGCGACCCGGCACCCGGTACTTCGGCCCCTACGGGCACGCGTGGGCGATCCGCGAGACGCTCGACCTCCTGCTGCGCGTCTTCCCGGTGCGCACCTGCTCGGCGGGCGTGTTCAAGCGAGCCCACCAGACGGGCCGCCCGTGCCTCCTGGGGTACATCGACAAGTGCTCGGCCCCGTGCGTCGGGCGCATCACGCCCGAGGACCACCGGGCGCTCGCCGAGGACTTCTGCGACTTCATGGCGGGTGACACGCAGCGCTTCGTGCGGCGACTCGAGCGCAAGATGAACGAGGCCGCCGCCGCGATGGAGTACGAGGCCGCGGCGCGCCTGCGCGACGACATCGTCGCGCTCCAGCGCGCGACCGAGAAGAACGCGGTGGTGCTCGGCGACGGCACCGACGCGGACGTGTTCGCGCTCGTCGGCGACGAGCTCGAGGCGGCCGTCCAGGTGTTCCACGTGCGCGACGGGCGGATCCGCGGCCAGCGCGGCTGGATCGTCGAGAAGGTCGAGGACGTGACCGACGCGGAGCTGGTCGAGCACCTGCTCCAGCAGGTCTACGGCGCGGCCGAGGAGGCCGCGGCGGCCGACCCGGGGACCGGCCAGGGCCGGGCCGGCGTGCGCGACGTCGTCCCGCGCGAGGTGCTCGTCCCCGTCCTGCCGCCGGACACCGCGCAGGTCACGACGTGGCTCTCCGGCCTGCGGGGCGCGCGCGTCGACGTGCGCGTGCCGCAGCGTGGCGACAAGAAGGAGCTCGCCGCGACCGTGCGGGCGAACGCGGAGCACGCGCTCGCCCTGCACCGCACGCGCCGCGCGGGCGACCTCACGACGCGCAGCCAGGCGCTGCGCGAGATCCAGGAGGCGCTCGACCTCGACACCGCCCCGCTGCGGATCGAGTGCTACGACGTCTCCCACAACCAGGGCACCTACCAGGTCGCGTCGATGGTCGTGTTCGAGGACGGGCTCGCGCGCAAGAGCGAGTACCGGCACTTCACCGTGCGCGGGCCCGACGGCGACGGGGCCGCGGACGACACCGCGGCGATGTACGAGGTCATCACGCGCCGGTTCAAGCGCTACCTGTCCGACCGCTCGCGCTCGGGCGAGGTCGAGCTGGACCTCGAGGCCGACGACGTCGCGACCGGGTCCGACGCCGCGGGCCGCCGCGCGGAGCGGGCCGCGGAGGCCGCGGGGTACGTGCCGCGCAGCGGCGAGGTCGACGCCGACGCCCCCGTGGACCGGCGGGCCCGGTTCGCCTACCCGCCGAACCTCGTCGTGGTCGACGGCGGCCCGCCGCAGGTGGCGGCCGCCGCGCGGGCGCTGGCCGACCTCGGGATCGACGACGTCGCGCTCTGCGGCCTCGCCAAGCGGCTCGAGGAGGTGTGGGTCCCGGGGGACGACTACCCCGTGATCCTCCAGCGCTCGTCGGAGGGCCTCTACCTGCTGCAGCGCGTGCGTGACGAGGCGCACCGGTTCGCCATCGCCCAGCACCGGAGGCAGCGCAGCAAGGGCATGACGGCGTCCGCGCTCGACGACGTCCCCGGCCTCGGGCCGGCGCGGCGCACCGCGCTCCTCAAGCACTTCGGCTCGCTCAAGCGCCTCCGGGCGGCGAGCGTCGAGGAGATCGCGACGGTGCGGGGCATGGGCGAGCGCACGGCGCGTGCCGTCGTCGCCGCCCTGGGCGGAGCCGCCGAGCCGTCCCCGGGCGCGGCCCCGGCGGAGCGGGCGCCCGCCGAGGGCGACGTGCGCCCGGACCCCGTGCAGGACGGCGTGGAGGACGGTGTGGAGGACGGTGTGGAGGACGGCGCGCGGGACACTCCGGTGGGCGACGGGGCCGCGGCCCGGGCGTGAGCGGCTGGCATGCTGGTGCCATGACCTCGGAGCCGACCCCGGACCTCAGCCCGCAGGGGCCGCCCGCCCGCGTGCCGGAGCCCTCGCCGACCACCGTCCCGAGCGGGATCCCCGCGATCGAGGCGGCGACCCACCCCCCGGAGGCGCGCGAGGCCGAGGTGCTGATCATCACCGGCATGTCGGGCGCGGGCCGCACACGGGCGGCCGCCGTGCTCGAGGACCTCGACTGGTACGTCGTCGACAACCTGCCGCCGCGCATGATCGTCCCGCTCGTGGACCTCATGACCCGGTCGGGCTCGACGCTCGAGCGCATCGCGGCGGTCGTCGACGTGCGCGGGCGCGAGTTCTTCACCGACCTCGTCGAGGTGCTCGACCACCTCCGCCAGAGCGGGGTGTTCTACCGCATCCTGTTCCTCGACGCGTCCGACGAGGTGCTCGTGCGCCGGTACGAGCAGGTCCGGCGACCGCACCCGCTGCAGGGGGAGGGGCGCATCCTCGACGGCCTCGCCGAGGAGCGACGCCTGCTCGCGAGCCTCGAGGAGCGGTCCGACGTCGTCATCGACACGTCCGAGCTCACCGTGCACGACCTCGCGCGCGAGGTGCGGGCCGCCGTCGCCGACGGCACCCCCGAGACGCTGCGCATCAACGTCGTCTCGTTCGGGTTCAAGTACGGGCTGCCGCTCGACGCGGACCACGTGGTCGACGTGCGGTTCCTCGCGAACCCGTACTGGATCACCGAGCTGCGCCACCTCACCGGGCGCGACGCCCCGGTGCGCGACTACGTGCTCGGGCGTCCCGGCGCGCTCGAGTTCGTCGACCGGTACGTGAGCGCCCTCGAGCCGGTCCTGGCCGGGTACCTGGGCGAGGAGAAGCGCTACGTGACGATCGCCGTCGGCTGCACCGGGGGCAAGCACCGCTCCGTCGCGATCAGCGAGGCGATCGCCGCACGCCTGCGCGCCCAGGGGCAGCGCGTCATCGTGACCGCCCGCGACCTCGGCAAGGAGTGACCGGTGGTCGCCAAGCGCAACCCCGCCGTCGTCGCCCTGGGCGGCGGCCACGGCCTGTCCGCGAGCCTCTCCGCGCTGCGGCTCATGTCCGACCGGCTCACGGCCGTCGTGACGGTGGCCGACGACGGCGGGTCGTCCGGGCGTCTGCGCTCCGAGCTCGGCGTCCTGCCCCCGGGGGACCTGCGCATGGCGCTCGCGGCCCTGTGCGACGACTCGGAGTGGGGCCGCACGTGGAGCGCGCTCCTGCAGCACCGGTTCACGTCCGAGGGCGACCTCGACAACCATGCCGTGGGAAACCTGCTCATCGTCGCGCTGTGGGAGCTCCTCGACGACCCGGTCGCCGGGCTCGACTGGGTGGGCAAGCTGCTCGGCGCTCGCGGGCGCGTGCTGCCCATGGCGGCGGTGCCCCTCGGGATCGAGGCCGACGTGCGGACCGGCGACCGGCTCGAGACCGTCGTCGGGCAGAGCCACGTCGCCGTCACCCACGGCCGCATCGAGCAGCTCCGGCTCGTGCCCGCGGACCCGCCCGCGTGCACCGAGGCGGTCCAGGCCGTCGAGGAGGCGGACTGGGTCGTGCTCGGGCCGGGGTCGTGGTTCTCGTCGGTGATGCCGCACCTGCTCGTGCCCGACCTCGCGCGCGCCCTGCACGAGACCAGCGCGCGACGCTGCGTCACCCTCAACCTGTCGAGCGAGACGGGGGAGACGTACGGGCTCTCCGCCACCGACCACCTCGAGGCCCTGCACAAGCACGCACCCGGTCTCCGGATCGATGCCGTCGTCGCGGACCCGTCCGCCGTCGAGGACACCGAGCAGCTCGCGGAGGCCGCGGCGCGCATGGGCGCCCGGCTCCTCCTGCGGCAGGTGCGGCGCGGGGACGGCACGGCGCGCCACGACGCGCTGCGCCTGGCGGCGGCCTACCGGGACGTGTTCGACGACTTCCTCGGCGACGTCGGCTCGCCCGCCCGCTGATCCGCGCGCCGCGGCGCCGGGCCCCCGGGGGTGCCCGGCCCGCCGCCGCGACGCGTCGGCATCGGTGGCAGGATGTCCCGCATGGCGCTCACGGCACAGGTGAAGGACGAGCTGGCTCGGCTGCGGGTGGACAAGACCTCGTGCCGCAAGGCGGAGGTCTCGGCGATGCTCCGGTTCTCGGGCGGGCTGCACCTCATCTCGGGCCGCGTCGTCATCGAGGCCGAGCTCGACACCGCGATCGCGGCGCGCCGCCTGCGCGAGACGATCGCGGACGTCTACGGGCACACGAGCGAGCTGATCGTCGTCTCGGCGGGTGGTCTGCGCAAGAGCAGCCGCTACGTCGTGCGGGTCGTGCGCGACGGCGAGTCGCTGGCCCGCCAGACGGGTCTCCTGGACCAGCGCGGGCGACCCGTGCGGGGGCTCCCGCCGCAGGTCGTCTCCGGCGGGGTGGAGGAGGCGGAGGCGGCGTGGCGCGGCGCGTTCCTGGCGCACGGGTCGCTCACCGAGCCGGGCCGGTCGTCGGCGCTCGAGATCACGTGCCCGGGCCCCGAGGCGGCCCTGGCGCTCGTCGGTGCCGCCCGCCGCCTCGGCGTCTCCGCGAAGTCGCGCGAGGTCCGCGGCGTCGACCGCGTCGTCATCCGGGACGGGGACGCGATCAGCGCGCTCCTCACGCGTCTTGGCGCGCACGAGGCGGTCCTCGTCTGGGAGGAGCGGCGTGCCCGGCGCGAGGTGCGCGGGACCGCGAACCGGCTGGCGAACTTCGACGACGCGAACCTGCGCCGCTCGGCCCGGGCGGCGGTCGCGGCGGGCGCGCGGGTCGAGCGGGCCTTCGAGATCCTCGGCCCGGACCTGCCCGACCACCTGCGCGAGGCCGGCGAGCTCCGCCTCGCCCACAAGCAGGCGTCGCTCGAGGAGCTCGGGCAGCTCGCGGACCCGCCGCTGACCAAGGACGCCGTGGCGGGACGCATCCGCCGCTTGCTGTCGACGGCCGACAAGCGCGCCGCCGAGCTCGGCATCCCGGACACCGAGGCGGGGCTGAGCCCGGAGCTGCTCGACCTCTGACCCGCCGAGCCTCGACCCGGCGCCCGGCGCCCGGCGACCCGCCCGGCCCCTGGACGTCATGCACCGACGGGACGATGGTCCCGAACCGTGGGATCCAGGTCACATGTCGGCGTGGTGTTGGTATAGGCTCGGATGCGTCAGGTGACAACGACGTGCTCCTTCGCTGACACCCCTCATGGGCGTGGGTGGTCCCGGCTGTCGCCGTGACGGTCCACGGGCACGGAGGGTGCTGTGCCGGGATGCCGGGCAGCGGGGCACGGGCGCGATCACCACCTGCGTACGACGGCGTACGTGATCGTTCGGCATCAACCGTGTGCGTCGGGACAACCGGCGCGCCCTGAGGAGGGCATTGTGACCATCCGCGTCGGTATCAACGGCTTCGGTCGTATCGGACGGAACTTCTACCGCGCCATCGTCGAGTCGGGCGCCGACATCGAGATCGTGGGCGTCAACGACCTCACGGACAACAAGACGCTCGCGCACCTGCTCAAGTACGACACGGTCCTCGGCCGTTTCCCGCTGAGCGTGGACTTCGACGACGACAACATCATCGTCGACGGCAAGAAGATCCGTGCGCTCGCGGAGCGCGACCCCGCGAACCTCCCCTGGGGCGAGCTCGGCGCCGACATCGTCATCGAGTCGACCGGCTTCTTCACCGACGCGACCAAGGCGAAGGCGCACATCGACGCCGGCGCCAAGAAGGTCATCATCTCGGCCCCGGCCAAGAACGAGGACGCCACGTTCGTCATGGGCGTGAACTCGGACCAGTACGACCCGGCCGCGCACCACATCATCTCGAACGCGTCGTGCACCACGAACTGCCTCGCCCCGCTGGCCAAGGCGCTCAACGACTCGATCGGCATCGAGCGTGGTCTCATGACCACGATCCACGCCTACACGGGTGACCAGAACCTCCAGGACGGCCCGCACCGCGACCTGCGTCGCGCCCGCGCCGCCGCGCAGAACATCGTCCCGACCTCGACGGGTGCGGCCAAGGCCGTGTCGCTCGTCCTGCCCGAGCTCAAGGGCAAGCTGGACGGCTACGCGCTGCGCGTCCCGGTCATCACGGGCTCGGCGACGGACCTCACCTTCACCGCCTCGCGCGAGGTCACGGTGGACGAGGTCAACGCTGCGCTCAAGGCGGCGGCCGAGGGCCCGCTCAAGGGCATCCTCGAGTACGTCGACGACGAGATCGTGTCGAGCGACATCGTCACCAACCCGCACCAGAGCATCTTCGACTCGAAGCTCACGAAGGTGATCGGCGACCAGGTCAAGGTCGTCTCCTGGTACGACAACGAGTGGGGCTACTCGAACAGCCTCGTCGCGCTGACCGCCCTGGTCGGCGAGAAGCTCTGAGCCACCTGCTGACGCAGCACATCCCTGCGTAGCACCATGCGTCCGCGTGCGCGTCCCGGCACCGCCCGGTGACGTGCACGCGGACGTCCTCATGTGCGGGCCTGGCCGGCTGCAGGCAGGCGCCCCGCACGACGGCGACAGAACCGTAGGAGACCACATGTTGACCATCGACTCCCTGGGCGACCTGCGCGGCAAGCGCGTCCTCGTCCGCTCCGACTTCAACGTCCCGCTCGACGGGACGACCATCACGGACGACGGGCGCATCCGCGCCGCGCTCCCGACGCTCAAGAAGCTGACGGACGCGGGCGCGAAGGTGATCGTCACCGCGCACCTCGGCCGCCCCAAGGGCGAGCCGGACCCGAAGTACTCCCTCGCGCCCGTCGCGGCCCGCCTGGGCGAGCTGCTCGGCGTGCCGGTGCACCTGGCGCAGGACGTCGTCGGCGACTCGGCGCGCGAGACGGTCGCCGCGCTCGGCGACGGCGAGGTCGCGCTGCTCGAGAACATCCGGTTCGACCCGCGCGAGACGTCGAAGGACGACGCGGAGCGCCAGGCGCTCGCTCAGGACCTCGCGCAGCTCGCGGACGTGTTCGTCTCCGACGGCTTCGGCGTCGTGCACCGCAAGCAGGCGTCGGTCTACGACGTCGCGCAGGTGCTCCCGTCCGCGGTGGGCGAGCTCGTCCTCAAGGAGGTCGACTCGCTGCGCAAGGCGACGGAGGACCCGGCCCGCCCGTACGCGGTCGTGCTCGGCGGCTCCAAGGTCTCGGACAAGCTCGGCGTCATCGCGAACCTGCTCACCAAGGCGGACCGTCTGCTCATCGGCGGCGGCATGGTGTTCACGTTCCTCGCGGCGAAGGGCTACGGCGTCGGCAAGTCCCTCCTCGAGGAGGACCAGATCGACACGGTCAAGGGCTACCTCGCGGACGCGGAGAAGAACGGCGTCGAGATCGTCCTGCCGACGGACATCGTGGTGGCCGACGCGTTCGCCGCGGACTCCCCGCACGAGGTCGTCGCGGCGGACGCGATCCCGGCCGACAAGATCGGTCTCGACATCGGCCCCGAGTCGGCGCAGCTCTTCGCGAGCAAGATTGTCGACGCGAAGACGGTCGTGTGGAACGGCCCCGCCGGCGTGTTCGAGTTCGAGGCGTTCTCGGGCGGGACGCGCGCCGTGGCCCAGGCCCTGGTCGACGCGACGGCCAACGGCGCGTTCACGATCGTCGGCGGCGGAGACTCGGCCGCCGCGGTCCGGATCCTCGGCTTCGACGAGGCGGGCTTCAGCCACATCTCGACCGGTGGCGGCGCGAGCCTCGAGTTCCTCGAGGGCAAGGACCTCCCGGGGATCTCCGTCCTCGAGGGCTGAGCGCCCTCCCGAACCCACCTCACGCACCGCCCGCGGCACGCCGTGCGCGCGGGCGGTGCGACCCCCACAGAGAGAAGAAGGACCGTGGCGAACAGCCGTACCCCGCTCATGGCGGGCAACTGGAAGATGAACCTGGACCACCACCAGGCGACGCACACCGTGCAGAAGCTCGCGTGGACGCTCAAGGACGCGAAGCACGACTACGCGGCCGTCGAGGTGGCCGTGCTGCCGCCCTTCACCGACCTCCGGTCGGTGCAGACGCTCGTCGACGCGGACAAGCTCGAGCTGAAGTACGGCGCGCAGGACGTGTCCGCGCACCTGGAGGGCGCCTACACGGGCGAGATCTCGGCGACGATGCTCGCCAAGCTCGGCGCGAGCTACGTCGCGATCGGCCACTCGGAGCGCCGGCAGTACCACGGCGAGACGGACGCCCAGGTCAACGAGAAGATCGTCGCCGCCGTGGGTCAGGGCGTCGCCCCGATCCTGTGCGTGGGCGAGGGCCTGGACGTGCGCAAGGCCGGCGAGCAGATCTCCTACACGCTGGCTCAGGTCGAGGGCGCCCTCGCGGGCATCCCCGCCGCGCAGCTCGCCACGCTCGTCATCGCGTACGAGCCCGTCTGGGCCATCGGCACGGGCGAGGTCGCGACGCCCGAGGACGCGCAGGAGGTCTGCGGTGCCATCCGCGGCGCCCTGGGCGACCTGTACGACGCCGACCTCGCGAACGCGACGCGCATCCTGTACGGCGGCTCGGTGAAGTCGTCCAACGTCGCCGCGATCATGGCGCAGCCCGACGTCGACGGCGCGCTCGTCGGCGGCGCGAGCCTCGACCCCGAGGAGTTCGCCAAGATCGTGCGCTACCAGTCGCACGCGACCGGCGCCTGACCTCTGCGAGACCCTCGCACCGACGGCCCCGGGAGCGGATCCCGGGGCCGTCGGCCCCTGGCGTGAGACGCCGCCGGCCGGGGTTGGCCGCAGCGGCCCCGCGTCGCCTACTCTTGTCCCCTGTGCAGCAGGTCACGCCTGCGCACGACAACCGTGCGGTCGCGCTCGACATCGGTCGGGACGGCCCTGAGCCTCAAGGACGTACTCGTGGACGTGCTGCGCATCATCCTCCAGATCCTGCTGGTCCTCACCAGCGGCTTCCTCACCCTGCTCGTGCTCATGCACAAGGGCAAGGGCGGCGGCCTCTCCGACATGTTCGGCGGCGGGATCTCGAGCTCGGTGGGCAGCTCCGGCGTCGCCGAGCGCAACCTCAACCGGATCACCGTGTCGTTCGCCCTCGTCTGGACGGTCGTCATCGTGCTCCTGGGGCTCCTCCAGAAGGTGAGCTGACCTGCGGCGCCTCGTGAGGGCGCCGCGGGATCGAACGGGCTCGAGGAGCCGGCAGGGGGGCAGCCGCGCCGGACGGCGCGGTACGGGCAGGATCGAGTGCCGACGACGGCACGGACGGGGGAGAGCACGTGGCAGGTGGTAACGCGATCCGCGGGTCGCGCGTCGGGGCGGGGCCGCTCGGGGAGTCCGAGCGCGGCGAGATCGCGCCGCGCTTCTGGGTCTCCTACTGGTGCGCGAACGGCCACGAGACGCGCCCGAGCTTCTCCTCGGAGGCGGAGATCGAGGCGCCCGAGACCTGGGACTGCCCCCGCTGTGGGTTCCCGGCCGGGCAGGACCGCGAGAACCCGCCGACGCCGTCGCGCAACGAGCCCTACAAGACGCACCTCGCGTACGTGAAGGAGCGCCGGAGCGACGAGGACGGCGTCGCGATCCTCGACGAGGCGCTCGCTGCGCTGCGTGCTCGCCGCGGCCGCTGACCGGTCCGTCGAGCTCGGGTCGGGACCGGCTCGGCCCGTGCGCAGAGCCGGTGCGCCTCAGCGCACGCGCGCCAGGACGAACCCGTCGTAGCCCTTCGACCCCACCGTCTGCAGGGCGGTGGCGTCGAGCCTAGGGTCCGCGACGACGCGCTCGACCATCTCCCGCACCCCGAGCACGTTCGGGTCGGTGCTCTCCGCGTCGGCGACGGCGCCGCCACGGACGGTGTTGTCCACGACGATCAGCGTGCCGGGGCGGGACAGCCGGAGCGCGAGGTCGAGGTAGACGGGGTTCGACGGCTTGTCGGCGTCGACGAACACGAGGTCGAACGGCTCGACGCCCTCATCGACGAGGCCCCGCAGCGTGTCCGCGGCCGGGCCGTGCACGACGTCGACGATCCTCGCGAGACCGGCCTCGGCCAGGGACTCCCGCGCGACCGCGACGTGCGCGGCATCGATCTCGCACGTGACGAGCGCGCCGTCGGGCGGCAGCGCGCGGGCGAGCCAGATCGTCGAGTAGCCGCCGAGCGTCCCGACCTCCAGCACCCGGCGCGCGCCGGACGCGAGCGCGAGAAGCTGCAGGAACCGCCCCTGCGCGGGGGAGACCTGGATCTCCGGGAGGCCCGCAGCGCGCGCCCTCGCGCCGGCGGCGGCGAGCACGTCGTCCTCGCCCACGAGCGGACCGAAGTACGCGTCGACCGCGTCCCACGTGACCGCGGGGTCCACGTGCTCGCCGCCGGTCGTCATCGGTCGGCGTCCCGCGTGCCCGCCGCCGCGGCGTCGACGAGCCACAGCGTGCGCTCGGTGCCCGTGACCGCAGCCGCCGGGGTCTCGGACGCCGGGGCCCCGCCGAGCGCCGACGCGACGGCCGGTGCCTTCTCCGCACCCGCGGCGACCACCCACACCTGACGGGCTCGCGCGATGGCCTCGAAGGTCAGCGTCACGCGCTCCGGCGGCGGCTTCGGCGAACCGTGGACGCCGGCGGTCGGGACGCCCGTCACGTCGAGCCCCGGGTGCCCGGGGAAGAGCGACGCGACGTGGCCGTCGGGTCCCATCCCGAGCAGGAGCACGTCGAACGCGGGCACCTCGGCGCCGTCCGGGGCGTACGCGGCGAGCGTCGCCGCGTAGGCCGTGGCCGACTCCTCGGGGGTCGCTGCGACGTCCGCCGCGGGCATCGGGTGCACGTTCCCGGCCGGGAGCTGGGGCAGGTGGGCGAGCAGCGCGTCGCGTGCCTGCGTCTCATTGCGATCCGGGTCCCCGGCGGGCAGGAAGCGCTCGTCGCCCCACCACAGGTGAACGCCCGACCAGTCGACGGCGTCGCGGGCCGGGTGGCGCTCGAGCGCCGCGAGGCTCGCGATGCCGACGGTGCCGCCGGTGAGCACGACGTGCACCGGGCTGCGCACCGACTGCACGTCGAGCAGGCGCGTCACGAGCCGCGACGCGACGGCCTCGGCGAGGACGCCGGCGTCGGGGTGCACGACCACGAGGCGCCCGTGGGACGCGTGCGCGTCCCCGGGCCGGGTGGCGGTCACGCGCCCACCTTCTGCAGCCCCTTGGTGAGCACCTCGCCGTAGATCTCGTCCGGGTCGAGGCGGCGCAGCTCCTCGATGAGGGCCTCGCTCAGCGTCCGGATCGGCAGCGCGACGCGGCGGTCGGGCTTGCCCGGCTGGCTGATCGTCACGATGCGCCCGTCCGGGCGGTCGAGGATGATCGGCCCGCTCTTGCGCTCGAGCGTGACGCGCGTGATCGCCTCGGCGCCGCGACGGCGCACGACCTGCGAGGGGCAGCGCAGCCGAGAGCCGAGCCACGCCGCGAGCAGGTCGAGCGAGGTGTGCTTCGCCTGCCCCTCGACCAGGACGTTCGTCACCGGCTCGTACGGCGGCTGGTCGAGTGCGGCGGCGATGAGCCCGCGCCACAGCGTGACGCGGGCCCACGCCAGGTCGGAGTCCCCGGGGCCGTACGACGTCGCGAGCTGCGCGAGCGTCGCCTCGGGGTCCTTCGACGTGATCGAGTCGGTGATCCGGCGCTGAGCCATCGCGCCGACGGGGTCGTCGTCGACCGACGCGGGCGGCTGGCCCGGCCACCACACCACGATCGGCGCGTCGGGGAGCAGGAGCGGCATGACGAGCGTGTCGGCGTGCTCGAGCAGCGGGCCCGCGGTCCGCAGCACGACGACCTCGGACGCGCCGGCGTCGCCGCCCACGCGGATCTGGGCGTCGAGGTGCGGGACGGTGCTCCGACCGGAGGGCGCGACGACGATGACGCGGCACGGGTGCTCGCGGCTCGCGTCGTTCGCCGCCTCGATCGACGTCTCGACGTCGGACTCGCGCGCGATGACGACGAGCGTGAGGACGCGGCCGAGCGCGATCGCGCCGCCCTCGTCGCGCAGCCGCACGAGGCGCTTGTTCACCGCGTTCGTCGTCGTGTCGGGCAGGTCGATGATCATCGCGGGGTCCTCGCCGGTCGGGAGGTCGTGCGGCCCTGCGGCGCACGACGGGGTCGGGGGGTCTCTCTCAGGGGCGCCGCGCTCCGCGGGGCCGGCGCGGGGACGGCGGCCGTCACGGGCGCCGCCACGAGCGGCCGTCCCGCGCGAGCATCGTGTCGGCCGACTCGGGCCCCCACGTGCCGGACCGGTACTGGTCGGGCGTGCCCTTGGCGGCCCAGTGCGCGGTGATCGGGTCGAGGATCTTCCACGAGAGCTCGACCTCCTCGCGCGTCGGGAAGAGCGGCGGGTCGCCGAGGAGGACGTCGAGGATGAGCCGCTCGTAGGCCTCGGGGGAGGACTCGGTGAACGCGTGCCCGTACCCGAAGTCCATCGTGACGTCGCGGACCTCCATGGCGGTGCCCGGGACCTTCGCGCCGAACCGCATCGTCACGCCCTCGTCGGGCTGGACGCGGATGACGAGGGCGTTGTTGCCGAGGTCGGAGGCCTGCGAGGTCTCGAACGGCAGATGCGGGGCCTTCTTGAACACGACCGCGACCTCGGTCACGCGGCGCCCGAGGCGCTTGCCCGTGCGCAGGTAGAACGGGACGCCCGCCCAGCGGCGGTTGTCGATGTCCACGCGGATCGCGGCGTACGTCTCGGTCGTCGAGTCCGCGGGGATGCCGTCCTCGTCGAGGAAGCCGATGACCTCCTCGCCGCCCTGCCACCCGGCGGCGTACTGGCCGCGCGCGGTGTGCTTCGACAGCTCGCGCGGCAGGCGCACGGCCGAGAGCGCCTTGATCTTCTCGGCGCGCAGCGACGGGGCGTCGAACGACACCGGCTCCTCCATCGCGACGAGCGCGAGGAGCTGGAGCAGGTGGTTCTGGATGACGTCGCGCGCGGCGCCGATCCCGTCGTAGTAGCCCGCGCGACCGCCGATGCCGATGTCCTCGGCCATGGTGATCTGCACGTGGTCCACGTAGTTCGCGTTCCAGATCGGCTCGAACATCTGGTTGGCGAACCGCAGGGCGAGGAGGTTCTGGACCGTCTCCTTGCCGAGGTAGTGGTCGATGCGGAACACCGAGTCGGGCGGGAAGACCTCCGACACGACGGCGTCCAGCTCGCGTGCGCTCTGGAGGTCGTGCCCGAACGGCTTCTCGATGACGACACGGCGCCACGCGTCCTCCTGCGAGCGCGACAGCCCGGACTCGGCGAGCTGGCGGCACACGACCGGGAACGCGCTCGGCGGCACGGAGAGGTAGAAGGCGTGGTTGCCGCCCGTGCCGCGCTCGGCGTCGAGCGTCTCGACCGTCTCGCGCAGGCGCTCGAACGCCTGGTCGTCGTCGAACGACCCCTGGACGAACCGGATGCCCTCGGAGAGCTGGCGCCAGGTGGCCTCGCGGAACGGCGTGCGCGCGTGCTCCTTGACGGCGTCGTGCACCACCTGCGCGAAGTCCTGGTCCGCCCAGTCGCGGCGCGCGAAGCCCGTGAGCGCGAAGCCCGGGGGGAGCAGGCCGCGGTTGGCCAGGTCGTACACCGCGGGCATGAGCTTCTTGCGGGCGAGGTCGCCCGTGACGCCGAAGATGACGAGCCCGCAGGGGCCCGCGATCCGGGGCAGGCGCAGGTCGAGGGGGTCGCGCAGCGGGTTGTGCTCTGGCGTGATCTTGGCCGGTCTCACCTGGTGGCACCGTTCCGTTTCGAGGGGTCGGGAGGACTGCAGAAGGACTGAGGCGTGTGCGGGATGATACGGGCGGCCCGGACGGGCGCGCCGTCGTTCCCGCTGGTCGGACGCGTGCCCGTCGGGGCGGCCACGCGTCGACGGGTCAGGAGCCGGCGGCGTCGCGCAGGCCGTCGCGCGTCGTGGCGAGGAGGTCGGTCCAGCTGTCCTCGAACTTGCGCACGCCCTCCTCCTCGAGGCGGTCGGTGACCTCGACGAGCGAGACGCCGAAGGACTCGACCGTCTCCAGGGTGCGGCGGGAGGCGGACGCCGTGCCGGTGACCGTGTCGCCCGTCACGACGCCGTGGTCGGCGAACGCCTGCAGCGTCGCCTCGGGCATGGTGTTGACGATCCCGTCCGTGACGAGCTCGTCGACGTACATGGTGTCGCGGTACTCCGGGTTCTTCACGCCGGTCGAGGCCCACAGCGGGCGCTGCGGGTGCGCGCCGGACGCGGCGAGCGAGCGCCAGCGGTCCGTCTGGCGGAACTCCTCGTAGGCCTCGAACGCGAGCCGGGCGTTGGCGATCGCGGCCTGGCCGCGCAGGTCGAGCGCCTCCGGGGTGCCGACCTTTTCGAGCGCGGCGTCCACCGCGGTGTCGACGCGGGAGACGAAGAAGGACGCGACCGAGCCGACGGGCGCGAGGTCGATGCCGTCCGCGCGCGCCTGCTCGAGCCCGATCGCGAACGCGTCCATGACGGCGCGGTAGCGCGCGAGCGAGAAGATGAGCGTCACGTTGACGCTGATGCCCTGCGCGAGCGTGCGGGAGATCGCGTCGAGGCCGGCGACCGTCGCGGGGATCTTGATGTAGACGTTGGGCCGGTCGATGGTGGCCCACAGGCGCTCGGCCGTGACGACCGTCTTGTCGGCGTCGTGCGCGAGGCGCGGGTCGACCTCGATCGACACGCGCCCGTCGACGCCGTCGGTCGCGTCGTACACGGGGCGCAGCAGGTCCGCGGCGGCGCGCACGTCGTCCGTCGTGATCCGCTCGACGGCGGCCTCGACCGCCGCGTCGTCCGTGCCGGCGGGCGCGAGCTCGGCGAGCTGGGCGTCGTAGGCGTCGCCCTTCGCGAGCGCCGCCGCGAAGATCGTGGGGTTCGTGGTCACCCCGACGACGCCGCGCGTCGCCACGAGGTCGGCGAGGTTGCCGGTGCGCAGCCGTTCTCGGGAGAGGTCGTCGAGCCAGATCGACACGCCCGCTCCCGTGAGCTGCTCGATGGGGCCGGGGACGGTGGGGGACTGCGTCATCGGACTTCCTCTCGGTGGTGCTCTCGCTGCGGGCGTGCGCCCCGGGCCGTGCGTGACACCCCGGGGCAGCCCGAGGTGGGGCCGCGCACGGCCCCACCTCGGAATCTACGAAGGGTCAGCGCTGGTCGCCAGTGCCGCCCTCCGACGGCGTCGGCGCGGCGCCCGGGGCGTCGTCGCCGCGCGCCGCCGCGATCGACTCGCGCGCCGCCGAGGCGACGGCCTCGGACGTGATGCCGAACTCGCGGTACAGCACCTGGTAGTCGGCCGAGGCGCCGTAGTGCTCGAGGCTCACGGAGCGGCCGGCGTCGCCGACGAGCTCGCGCCAGCCCTGCGCCACGCCCGCCTCGACGGACACGCGCGCGCGGACGGCGGCCGGCAGGACGGACTCGCGGTAGGCGGCGTCCTGACCGTCGAACCACTCGCGGCTCGGGAGGGAGACGACGCGCGCCTGCACGCCCTCGCCCGCGAGGATCTCGCGCGCCTCGACGGCGAGCTGCACCTCGGAGCCGGTGCCGATGAGGATGACGTCGGGCGTGCCCTCGGTGTCGAGCAGCACGTAGCCGCCGCGGGCGGTGCCCGAGGCGTCGGCGTAGCCCTCGGTGCCGCGCGGGAACGTCGGGACGTTCTGACGCGTGAGGATGATGCCCGCCGGGCGCTCGGTGTTCTCCAGGATCGTGCGCCAGGCCCACGAGGTCTCGTTGGCGTCGGCCGGGCGGACGACGTCGAGGCCCGGGATGGCGCGCAGCGCGGCGAGGTGCTCGACGGGCTGGTGCGTCGGGCCGTCCTCGCCCAGGCCGATCGAGTCGTGCGTCCACACGAACGTCGTCGGGATCTCCATGAGCGCGGCGAGCCGCACCGCGGGACGCATGTAGTCGCTGAACTGGAGGAAGGTGCCGCCGTAGGCGCGCGTGCCGCCGTGCAGGACGATGCCGTTGAGGATCGCGCCCATGGCGTGCTCACGGATGCCGAAGTGCAGCGTGCGCCCGTACTCGTGGCCGGGGAACTTCTTGGTCGCGTGCTCGACGGGCACGAACGACGGTTCGCCGTCCATGGTCGTGTTGTTGGAGCCGGCGAGGTCGGCCGAGCCGCCCCACAGCTCGGGGAGCACGTCCTTGAGCGCGGTGAGGACCTTGCCCGACGCGGATCGCGTCGCGACGGCCTTGCCCGCCTCGAACGTGGGGAGCGCGTCCTCCCAGCCCGCGGGCAGCTCGCGCTTCTCGAGCCGGTCGAGGAGCTCGGCGCCCGAGGGGTTCGCGGTCTTCCACGCGGCGAAGGCGGTCTCCCAGGCGGCGCGCGCGTCGCCCTGGCGCTCGCCGACGGCGCGCGTGTACGCGAGCACCTCGTCGTCGATCGCGAAGCTCGCCTCGGGGTCGAGGCCGAGCTCGATCTTGAGGCCCTTGATCTCGTCCGCGCCCATGGCCGAGCCGTGGATGCCGCCGGTGTTCTGCTTGGTCGGCGACGGGTAGCCGATGATCGTGCGCAGCGCGATGATCGACGGCTTGCCGGTCTCGGCCTTGGCGGCCTCGATCGCGGCGTGCAGCGTGTCGACGTCCTCCGCGTAGCCGGTGCCGCCGTTGGTCCAGTCGACGCGCTGGGTGTGCCAGCCGTACGCCGCGTAGCGCGCGAGGACGTCCTCGGTGAACGCGATGTCCGTGTCGTCCTCGATGGAGATCTTGTTGTCGTCCCAGATGACGACGAGGTTGCCGAGCTGCTGGTGGCCGGCCAGCGAGGACGCCTCGCTCGTCACGCCCTCCTGCAGGTCGCCGTCGGACGCGATGACGTACACGTGGTGGTCGAACGGCGACTCGCCCGGGGCGGTCGACGGGTCCAGCAGACCGCGCTCGCGGCGGGCCGCGAAGGCCATGCCGACGGAGGACGCGAGGCCCTGGCCGAGCGGGCCGGTCGTGATCTCGACGCCCTTGGTGTGCTTGTACTCGGGGTGGCCGGGGGTCTTGGAGCCCCACGTGCGCAGGGCCTCGATGTCCGCCATCTCCAGGCCGTACCCGGCGAGGAAGAGCTGGAGGTAGATCGTGAGCGACGAGTGGCCCGCCGAGAGCACGAACCGGTCGCGGCCGACCCAGCGGTCGTCCGACGGGTCGTGGCGCATGACCTTCTGGAACAGGAGGTAGGCGGCCGGGGCCAGCGAGATCGCGGTGCCGGGGTGGCCGTTGCCCACCTTCTCCACCGCGTCGGCGGCGAGCGCCTTGATCGTCTTGACGGCCCGGTCGTCCAGGTCCGTCCAGTCCAGGGGCGTGTGAGCAGGGGACAACGCGTTCACCGAACCTCATTCCCGTCCGGAGCGCGCGCCCCGGATCCTCGCGACAACTCGAAACAACCGTTGAACATTTCCCGGCCTCACGCCTCAGGTGGCGGGGCGGCCCGGTGCCGGTCACGTCGTCCGCGGGCCACAGGTCTCGACGAGCGGTCCGACGCGGGACGGTTGCAGGTCCAGCCTATACGCGGACGCCGTTCGCGCCCGGGCGGTGCCCACGTGCTGGATTTCGGTCGGATGTCACACAATCGCCCGGCCCGTCCGGTCGGCCCCGGCGCGGGCGGGGCCGTACGATGAGCGAGGACGACCGGCGGTCCGTCCCCAGCTCGCCCCCCACCTCAGAACGGAACACCGAAGCGCGTGCACACCACGAGCCAGGCACCGATCGACGGGACCGGAAGCCCGTCTGGCGCCGCGTCGACCCAGCAGCCGTCCTCGCCGACGAGCCCCGCGACCTCCGTCGACCCGACGGCCGAGGCCGCGCGTGCGACCCTCGCCCTGCGCGAGCGCCTCGGTGCCTACGTCGCGCTGACCAAGCCGCGCATCATCGAGCTCCTCCTCGTGACCACGGTCCCGACGATGATCCTGGCCCAGGGCGGGCTGCCGGGCATCGGGCTGATCCTCGCGACGCTCGTGGGCGGGACGCTCGCGGCGGCCTCGGCGAACGTCTACAACTGCTATCTCGACCGCGACATCGACGAGGTCATGAACCGCACCAAGCGGCGACCGCTCGTCACGGGCGAGGTGACGCCGCGGGCCGCGCTCGTGTTCGCGACCGTCCTCGGCGTCGTGTCGCTCGTCTGGTTCGCGCTCCTGGTCAACGTCGTCTCGGCGTGGCTCACGTTCGCGGCGATCGCGATCTACGTCGTCGGCTACACGATGATCCTCAAGCGCCGCACGCCGCAGAACATCGTCTGGGGCGGCATCGCGGGCTGCATGCCGGTGCTCATCGGGTGGTCCGCCGTCACGGGCTCGCTGAGCTGGGCGGCGCTCGCCCTGTTCCTCGTCATCTTCTTCTGGACGCCGCCGCACTACTGGCCGCTGTCCATGAAGTTCAAGCGCGACTACGCCAACGCCGGCGTGCCGATGCTCCCGGTCGTCGCGGACGACCGCAGGGTCGCGCGCGAGATGATCGTCTACGGCGTCGCCATGGTCGCCTCGTCGCTCGCGCTGTGGCCGCTCGCCGGCATGACCTGGGTCTACGGCGTCGTCGCCACCGTCCTCGGGGTCTGGTTCCTGTCCTCGTGCGTGACGATGCTGCGCCGCGCCCGGGAGAAGGCCGACGGGAAGGGCGGCAAGGTCGGGGAGATGAAGGTCTTCCACGCGTCGATCACGTACCTCACCCTGCTCTTCGTGGCGGTCGCGGTCGACGTCTTCCTCCCCCTGTGAGCCCGGCCGTGCCGGGAGGACGGTAGGACGATGGGCTCCGGCGAGGCGCACGTGCCCGAGGCGCTGGACCGTGCCGCGCGCGAGTACCTCGCGCACCTCGCCGTCGAGCGGGGCCTGTCCGCGAACACCGTCGCCGCCTACCGGCGCGACCTCGCGCGCTACGTCGCGTTCCTCGCCTCCCGGGGCAACCACGCCGTCCGTGAGGTCGAGGCGGACGACGTCGCCGCGTACGTCACCGCGCTGCGCACCGGGGCCGACGGCGGGGCGAGCCTCTCGCCGTCGTCCACGGCGCGGTCCGTGGCTGCCGTGCGGGGCTGGCACCGCTTCTGCGCGGCGGAGGGCCTGGCGGACGCGGACGCGTCCGCCGACGTGCGCCCGCCCGCGCAGGGGAAGCGGCTGCCCAAGGCGATCTCGACCGACGAGGTCGCGCGCATCCTCGACGCCGCGGGCGTCGGCGACGGCCCCGGGCCCCTGCGCGACCGCGCGCTGCTCGAGCTCGTCTACTCGACCGGCGCCCGCATCTCCGAGGCCGTGAGCCTCGACGTCGACGACCTCGACCTCGGGACCGGTGCGGTCCGCCTGCTCGGGAAGGGCGGCAAGGAGCGCGTGGTCCCCGTCGGCTCGTTCGCGCGGCGCGCGCTCGACGCGTACCTGGTGCGCGGGCGTGCGGGGCTGGCCGCGCAGGGCCGGGGGACACCCGCCGTCTTCCTCAACACGCGCGGGGCGCGCCTGTCGCGGCAGAGCGCGTGGGCCGTGCTGCGCACCGCGGCCGAGCGCGCGGGGATCGACCACCCGGAGCGGATCTCGCCGCACACGCTGCGGCACTCGTTCGCGACCCATCTGCTCGCGGGCGGCGCCGACGTGCGCGTCGTCCAGGAGCTCCTCGGGCACGCGTCGGTGACGACGACCCAGATCTACACGCTCGTCACCCCGGACACGCTGCGCGAGGTGTACGCCGCCGCGCACCCCCGCGCGCTCGGCTGACCGGGGCGCTCGCCCGTCGTCCGGAGGCCCGTCGCCGGGAACGCGGCGCGCGGGCGCGTGCGCACGAGCGGCGGCGAGGTCCTGCGATACCGTGGCGGACGTGAGCAGCCAGGCCGAGACCCAGCCCGAGACGCGCGGCGCGCAGAGCTCGCACGGCGACGCCGTCCGTCCGGCCGCCCCCGTGACCTCCGCCGAGCGCGACGACGCACCCGTCGTCGACCACGCCACGAACGGCGTGAGCCACGACTCCGCCGAGGCGCCCACCGACGTGGTCGGCCGGCCCCTGCCCGAGTTCCCGGTCCCCGCGCCGCTCGCGGCGCACGGCCCCGGACGCATCATCGCGATGTGCAACCAGAAGGGCGGCGTCGGCAAGACGACGACGACCATCAACCTCGGTGCGACGCTCGCCGAGTACGGCCGCAAGGTCCTGCTCGTCGACTTCGACCCGCAGGGGGCGGCGTCCGTCGGGCTCGGCGTCAACCCGCACGAGCTCGACCGCACGGTCTACAACCTGCTCATGGAGCGGGGCGCGGACATCCACGACGTGCTCGTCCCGACGGACGTCGAGAACCTCGACCTCCTGCCCGCGAACATCGACCTGTCGGCCGCCGAGGTCCAGCTCGTCGGCGAGGTGGCGCGCGAGTCCGTCCTGTCGCGCGTGCTGCGGCCCGTCGTCGACGACTACGACGTCATCCTCGTGGACTGCCAGCCCTCGCTCGGCCTGCTCACGGTCAACGCGCTCACCGCCGCGCACGGCGTCCTCATCCCGCTCGAGTGCGAGTTCTTCGCGCTGCGCGGCGTGGCGCTGCTCGTCGAGACGATCGAGAAGGTGCGCGACCGGCTCAACCCGCGTCTGGAGATCGACGGGATCCTCGCGACGATGTTCGACTCGCGCACGCTCCACTCGCGCGAGGTCGTGGCGCGCGTGCACGAGGCGTTCGGCGACAAGCTGCTCCAGACCGTCATCGGACGCACGGTGAAGTTCCCCGACGCGTCCGTCGCGGCCGAGCCCATCACCGTCTACGCGCCGACCCACCCCGGCGCCGTCGCGTACCGGCAGCTCGCCCGGGAGCTGGTCGCCCGTGGCGACGCCGCCTGAGACCGAGCCGGCGCGTCGAGGGTTCGAGGTCCGCCTCGACAACTTCAGCGGCCCGTTCGACCTGCTGCTGTCGCTCATCACCAAGCACAAGCTCGACATCACCGAGGTCGCGCTCGCGCGCGTGACGGACGACTTCATCGCCTACATCCGCGACGCCGAGCGCGCGGCCGCCGCCGCGCGCGCCGCCGG